>DPFD01000107.1:3262-3589 GCA_003534175.1 Chitinophagaceae bacterium | reverse complement strand
AATTCCAGCCGGTCATGTTTCTGTAATAGCTGTTACCCATTACCGGAGCCCAGCTGGTTTCACCGGTACCGGTTCCCATGGCATACGTTTCTATCAGCTGACAATTTTGGTCGTATGTACTTTGGTGCGACAAACCAATGGTGTGTCCGGTTTCGTGTGTTATACACTCCGCAATATATTTGCTGTTGTTGTTCAGGCGATCTGTAAATACAAAGGCTGGCGCATCATCTCCCCAGGTAAATGATCCTATATAGGCAATTCCACCCACACCCGGACTCCAAGCACTGGTAGGAGTAACGATAACGCGCATACGCTGATTCAGCGGAG
>DPFD01000107.1:0-3238 GCA_003534175.1 Chitinophagaceae bacterium | reverse complement strand
TCTGAAATCTTCTGCTACGCGATGAAATATTTCATTGATTTTTTCAGTGGTTAATCCAGAAGGTGCACACTGAATGGGGTTGCTTCCATTCCAGAAAGGGTACTGAACATAGTGCCCGTCGAAATCAAGATAGATTGTAGCGGCTGCAGCAGGGTAGCTGCTCATGCGTGGCTGTGCTTTCACGGCTGCCGAAAGGCAACACAGGAAAACCAGTATCAGGATTTTGGTAAAGTTTTTCATGGCTCTTTGTTTTTGCCCGTTTCACCGGGCTGGATTTGGATTGGATATACAAAAACAATTACAGGCATTGCTGTAACACAGTAGTGGTTTCAATTTTTACAAGTGAGTAATTTCCTTTTGCATCGCGCTTCATCTCATATCCGTCTGTACTGTTGGGATGCATGATTCTGCCGGTGTACGTAATGGTCTTATCGGCATTGGTTTGACGGGATATCATCAATACGGCCTTATCGTACCGTACAGATTCAATAGCAATACTCTGCAGGTTGTCGTACGGCTTTAAATGACTGATTACACGGCCGGAAAACTGAAAATTCGGGTGAAATGATATTTGGGCATAGCTGCCGGGAACTTGTTGAAAACTCTTTTCCAGCAAGGAACTGCTGAAGGTTACCGTAGCCGGGGTTTGTTCAAATATAGCTTTGGTACGGGGCGCAATCTGAGCAAAACTGATAGAACTATTCAATATCAGAATAACAACCAACAGCTTTTTACACATTGTTTTCATGGTAAAAGATTTTTCTGGATAAATGGATATACCCTAAGGAAACGTATAAGCTTCTCCTTTAGTATGTTCAATACCCGAAAAATTTTACCTTAATACTGGCCGGTGCTGAGCATTACCAGCGTACAGGCCTCAATGGTTTGTATTCCTTTTGCCTCGGCCAATGAAACCAGTTCATCGTTTTCTGTACCGGGATTAAAGATGATTCGTTTGGGATGCAGGGAAAGTATATAATTGTAATAGGGCTTCTGGTTGTCAGGATTCAGGTAGAGGGTGATGGTATCCACTTCATCGTAATGTTCCGTAGTATTTTTCACATCCACCCCCAGCACGGTTTCTTTCCTGCGCCCAATGGCCAGTACCGGATGGCCGAAGCGTTGTAGTTTCTCCAGGGCCAGGTAGCTGTAACGGTTTGGGTTAGACGAGGCACCCAGAATCAATGTTTTCTTTTTCATACCGGATCGGTTAAAAATCTTGATTGAATAGACGGAGTTGGCATCATGCACTGATCTTTTTTTCCAAACCAGCTGTACCGGTAACGCCCGATTACATTGTACACACCGTCACGGATGAAAGGCGGTACGATAATAAATCCATACAACAGGGGCCAGGCTCCTGTTAAATGTCGGGCAACCCGCAGGGCAGCCGTAGATCGTTTATACACCTTATTATGCTCAATGAGGATGAAGGTTTTCAAATCCTCTGTAATGTTGAATTCATTCAACAAGGCCTGGGCGGCACCACTTTGCAGTGAGGCAAACCGATAACGCGCCCGGGGATCTCTTCGGATGATGAACTGTACAGCCCCGCTGCATAAATTGCATACTCCATCAAACAAAATAACCGGTTCGTGTTGGGCTGCCATGCGCATTGGTTTATACCAGCATTCGCACCGGTTGTTCAATCAGTGCTTTGAGGGTTTGCAGGAAGGCAGCTCCCACAGCGCCGTCCACACTGCGGTGGTCGCAACTGAGGGTAACATTCATTACATTCGTTACACCGAAGCCATCCCCTTGTTTTACCACCACTTCCTTAATGCGTCCAACGGCCAGGATGCAACTGTCTGGCGGATTGATGATGGCAGTGAACGAATCAATATCCATCATACCCAGATTCGAAATGGTAAAGGTGTTACCGGAAAATTCCTGAGGCTGTAACTTTTTGTCGCGCGCTTTGCCGTACAACTCCTTAGTTTCAGCGGCAATTTGCGAAAGTGTTTTATGGTCGGCAAAACGAACCACCGGCACAATCAACCCCTCCGGCACCGCTACAGCCGTGCCAATATGAATATGGTGGTTATGACGTATGAAATCGCCCATCCAGCTGCTGTTCACATCAGGGTGTACCCGAAGGGCAGCCGNNTATCATTAAAAGATATTTTAACCGGACTCACCGCATTCATGGCTTCACGTGCCGCCATGGCATTGTCCATGTTGATTTCCATGGTCAGGTAAAAATGCGGCGCCGTGTACATGCTTTCGCCCAGTCTGCGCGCAATGGTTTTCCGCATTTGCGATAACGGAGTATCCGTATAACGCTCTTCCATACCCGCAGTAGTGGCGGGGGCTGGGGCTGATGAAGTAGCCTGAGCAGTTGATGGCCGTGGCTGGAACGATTCTACATCCCGCTTAGTTATTCTGCCACCATCTCCGGAACCGGGCACCGCTTTCAGGTCGATACCCTTTTCAGCCGCCATTTTTTTGGCCAGCGGCGATGCTTTGATTCGCCCGTTTTCAGATACACCTGGTTCAGTAACCGGAGTACTTCTAACTGGTGCGGTTGTTCCCGCGGATGGGGCAGCCTGAGGTTGCTCTGTTTTAGAGGAGGCTCCGGAAGCCTGTATCTTTTTTTCAGACGCAACATAAGCAGCTACATCTGTACCCGGTTTGCCCACAATGGCGATAATTTCATTCACTTTAGCAGCTTTTCCGGCTTCCACCCCCACATATAACAGGGTGCCGGCTTCATATCCCACCACTTCCATGGTGGCCTTATCGGTTTCTACCTCAGCCAATACATCATCACTTTTAACCGTATCGCCCACTTTCTTGTGCCAGGCAACAATTTTACCCTCTGTCATGGTATCACTCAGTAAAGGCATACGTATTTCCTTAGCTCCGGCGGGCAGTTTCACCGGTTCAGCTGAACCCTCTTTTACCTTGGCAGGTTCGGGTGCTTTTTCTTTCGGACTGCCGGCAGATGGGGTTTCGTTATTCAGCAAATGCTGAAAATCTTCCCCTTGTTTACCAATGATGGCTAAAATGCCATCAATAGCTACAGATTTCCCTTTTTCAACCCCTATATACAGAATGGTTCCTTGCTGGTAACTTTCCAACTCCATAGTGGCTTTATCGGTTTCCACATCGGCCAATACATCTCCGGGTTTCACGGTATCGCCCACTTTTTTATGCCAGGCAGCAATTACCCCTTCCGTCATGGTATCACTCAACCTGGGCATACGAATCACTTCAGCCATAATATCACTTTTATTAA
>DPFD01000111.1 GCA_003534175.1 Chitinophagaceae bacterium | reverse complement strand
ATTATAGGCTGTTTATTGTTTTCGGCCACCAGTCTGCAGGCGCAGGATATTAATTTTTCACAGTTCTATGAAATGCCGATGCTGCGGAATCCTTCGCTCACCGGTTTTTTTAAGGGCGATTTCCGGATAACCGGGGCATACCGCTCCCAATGGGGAAGCGTGAGTGGCGTACCATTTAAAACGCAGGCACTGGGAACAGAGTTCAAATTTCCGATTTCGTCGTATTCAGATGATTACTTATCGGTTGGTTTGCAGTTGACCAATGATATGGCCGGTGATTCCAAATTGGGGAGAACGCAATTGCTTCCGGCAGTAGCATTTCATAAATCGCTGGATGAAGACACGGATACTTATTTATCTATTGGTTTTATGGGGGGTGCTGTGCAACAGCGGTTCGACCCTACCAAATTGCGTTTTGATGATCAGTTTGTGAATGGTTCCTACAGTGAAACCAACCCTACCTCTCAGGTGTTTGAAAACACCAACGTAACTTACTGGGATGCGTCGGTGGGAATGTTGTACAGCTCCGAAGCAGGCAATGTGAAGTATTATGTAGGAGCCTCGTACTTTCATTTAAGTAATCCTAAAGTGGCTTTCAGTGTAGATAAAGATGTTCGTCTCAACCGGAAACTGATGTTGAACGGTGGTATTACAGCGCCTATCAGTGCCTATGATCGATTGATTCTGTACGCAGATGCGTTTATGCAAGGCGGGAACCGTCAGGCACAGGGAGGTGTAATCATCAAGCACGATTTAATTCAGTTTGACGACGATGAAACCACGAGTTTTTCTGCGGGATGTTTTCTGCGCTGGAATGATGCTATCGTGCCCCTCATCAAACTGGATTTGTACAAGTTTGCCTTAGGATTAACCTATGATGTGAATATCAGTAAATTAAAAGCCGCCTCAGAGATGAGAGGCGGCTTCGAGATTACGATGTCTTACAGGAATTTCCTGAACATTCGCAACAGTTCCGGCGACAGGGTACGCTGCCCCGTTACTTTCTAGGTTTCAGAGGTTAGTACTTAGCTTCACCGGTAAGCTCGATGTTCTTCTTTTTGGTTTGCTGTTTGATGTTGTCATAGATAATATTGTTGAAGCTGTTTTTTACTTCAGCCGCATTTTTTTTGGATAAGCTTTCTTTGATGTATGCATTGCGCTGTTTGATTTTTTCCTGCAGTTCCGTTTCTTTTTTCCTACGCTCTGCGAGTTTACCATCAATAAAAGATTTTCTTTCCGCCGCTGTCATTTTCTGCAACTCAGCCGGTAATTCATCGTGTTTCAGGGTGCTGATATCCACTTTCTTATCCATAACATCCTGCAGTAAATCATAAGATTTTTCCAACTTCCTGGATTTCTCTGCAGCATATTTCATTTTATATTCAGCACGCTGGGCTTTCACATTGCTACGGGAGGATGTGATGACCACTTCAGATAATGCCTTCGCTTCAGCGCCCTTGTTTTTAATGTAGGCACTTCCGTAATAATAGGTCATGCCTTCGAGTTCATCATTCAGCGTGGCAATCTCTTCGTCGTACGGTGTTTTAACCGCGATATCATTCACTCCCATATTCACATTCACGAAGCTGCCCATAGAACAGTTTGCAATTTCATTCCATACCTTGCGGGCGGTGGGGTCGTTGCCCATGAGGATTGTGTTCAGTACAATGTCTTTTCCTTTGGCTATAATGCAGGTTTCAGGATATTTTACATCATCGGTATATTTCATCTTAGGCGGTTGGTCGCCAATGAGAAACACGGTTTTATACACATCGGGAGATTCATCCCATGCAAACAGGGTTACCGCCTCGTACAAACCCTGGTTCACACTTTCCGGACTATCACCGCCGCCTTCGGCGCGAATGCCCATCAGTTCTTTGTATACAAAATCAATACTATCGGTTAAGGGTACACGTTTGGTAACAAATGCATCGCCCTTGTCTCTATAAAAGATTAAACCCAGTTCCAGTTCAGGTGCCGGATCAGATTGGGTGATACTTCCGGCAATACTCCAGATCTTGTCTTTAGCCGCTGACATCAGTCCGGCCATACTGCCGGTTGCATCCAGTGCAAATACAATCTGTATTTTACCTCGTTTAATTTTTATGGATGCATCATCCCGTGTAACATCTGAAACTTCCGGTCTGTTGGGTTGTGGCTGAACAGCATTTTGCTGTGCAAACACGGTTGTTTGTATCGCTATGGAACACAGCGATCCGAGTAAAATTTGTTTGAACATGAGCAGAAAATTTGAGTGGTGCAGTTATAAATACCATGCTAAGAGAGCAAAATTTTTTTCAGGTTGCACATTTCCCGCTGTTAAAAAAATTGGAAAGTAGATAATGTTAAAATTGAATTTGTATGCAGCGGATAGTACCGGGCATGCTTGAATGCTGATTTATAAATGGGATACACAACCGGTGTTTATGCCGGAGTGGAATTGGNNAATTGGAAAGGTCAATAGTCAGCAGTTACCGGAGGCGGAATATCGTCCGTTCATATTCAATGGTGGGGATCAATAAATCCAAAACATCTCTTTATTTGGTAGAGCTTTTCACAGAGTATTCAGTTTGTTTACGCATAAGATTTTTTTAATTGTACAAACCCCGATACCCCGAGTTATGAATCTTTTTTGGTTGTTCTATGTTCTGGGAATTGTCTATTCTGGTTTGAGTTTAATTATCTTACCACCTCTTAATACTACGACCTCACTCTTCTTTTGCTTTTTAAAGTCGAGCATCTTGGCATAAGATTTCTCAAGGCCCAACAAGATTCGATTTCGTTTATCAATATTACTTTTTGCTTTCATAATATTCCTTTAATTGTGTATAAAGTTCGTTGTCAATTNNNACTTTTATTTTCTCAGCTATTAATATTGAACGACCTTCGGAATATCAAATATCATTGCATCATCGACAATAGGCAAAAATATTTCAAACAAGTTAACAGCACCTCTATTATATCGACGTTCAATTACTTCCTCTGCAATATTATGTCCTCCTTCCATTACTCGTATACGTATNNCTGAAGCCAAAAATATAACATGGTAACATTATAACCTTTCATTCGAGCGTTTTCAACCTTCTCCTTATAAGACCTTGTTGACAATGTTGTCTCAAATGCAAAGTTTTGTCCTGATTCAATTAATTCTTCGATTCGATGAAGCATAATTCTTCCGGCTTCAAAAGAAAACTGTCTCAGGTTGAAATGGTGATAATCCTCTTGCTATCTCATCTGCATTTACAAACTCTTTACAATCTAAAATATCAGGTAGTATAGTAAATGATGCTGTAGTTTTCCCTGCTCCATTGCAGCCTGCAATAATGTATAAATTTTTTTCAGACATTAATGCAATTTAGTAAATATATGTGCAGAAACTGCTTTTTCCGTACTCCGTAGTTTACACAACCGTATATGAGGCTTTACTTTATCTGAAGCTGCGATTTATAACGGGCGATGGTGTTATTGGCTTCAATCAGTTTTCTTTTGAGTTCATGCAACTCGGGTTGGGTGGCACGCATCATTTGCTCGGTGCTTTCATTGTCTTGTTGCAGCAACAGGATGTCTTCATCCATTTGCTTCATTTGTAGTTCAAGTTGTTCAATTTTTTCACAGAGTGCTGATTCTTTTGCTGCATGAATCTGTTGCAGGGCATGGTTCTCCTTTTGGAGTTTTTCCTTCATCAACCGTTCACTTTCCAGAAAACCATTGCTGCTGTTGAGTGATTTTTTGATACGCCATGACTGGATGGATTTTATCAGCCAGCCGGACAGAAATCCAGCCACACCGGCAGTAACAGCTATGAGTATGGTTTGATTCATGAATGTGTTGATTTAGTATTAATCATTAA
>DPFD01000219.1:10422-10582 GCA_003534175.1 Chitinophagaceae bacterium | reverse complement strand
TGGATACCGGTAACACGCGCTTCGCAGATGGCAAACTAATCTTCCTTAGCGGATCGCCGGTGTTGGAAAGGGTAGGGAATATTCCTACCGGCAGATTGAGCGGAATTGTAAACCATCATGTGCCCCGCTACCTTCGTACCAATCAATTACCGGGCTATGA
>DPFD01000219.1:1160-10399 GCA_003534175.1 Chitinophagaceae bacterium | reverse complement strand
AAGCTGGAAAAGATTGTAGACGAAACCATTCAGCAACGTATGACGCTGATATCCGGCATTCCACCATGGGTTCAGATGTATTTTGATAAACTCATTGAGCGTACCGGTCAGAAAGTAGGCATGCTGTTTCCTGATTTCAGCATCCTGGTTCAGGGCGGTGTTTCGTTTGAGCCTTACCGTGAGCGGTTGATGGAATCTATCGGCAGGCCCATTGATGTGGTGGAACTGTTTCCCGCCTCAGAAGGATTCTTTGCTTTTCAGGATAGCCAGAAACACCCGGGCATGCTGCTGAATACCAACAGCGGTATCTTCTTTGAATTTGTTCCTCTGGCTGAAGTGCATCAGGAAAACCCACGAAGGTTAACACTTTCAGAGGTAAAGTTGGAGGAACAATATGCATTGATTATTTCCAGTAATGCAGGTTTATGGGCGTATAATATCGGTGATACAGTGAAGTTTGTTTCCCTGCAACCCTACCGGCTGGTGGTTACCGGACGCATTAAACATTTTATTTCTGCATTTGGAGAACATGTTATTGGTGAGGAGGTGGAGTCGGCGTTACTGGAAGCCAACACCGAAAAACTGGGCATTACTGAATTTACCGTAGCTCCTTATGTAAGCAAAGGCCATGAAGGAAGTTATCATGAATGGCTGATTGAATTCGATGTGATGCCCGAAGCGGATAAACTTACAGCTTTGTCCGACAGGCTCAACCAGGCCATGGTCAATAAAAATGTGTACTNNTGGTAATAACACCCATACAAAAGAACGGTTTTGTGGATTACATGCGAAGCATTGGTAAGTTAGGCGGACAAAACAAAGTGCCACGACTCAGCAATGATCGGGTATTGGCAGATGCATTGCTGGCTTATAAGGTGTAAGTGTTCCTCCACTTGATATTTTATCCGTTATTTTGCTGTAATTAACCACAAAACAATCATCAACATCATGTCGAACGCGCAGGAAAAAAAACGCATTGCTCTTTTTGGTTCAACCGGTTCTATTGGTACGCAGGCATTGGATGTCATTCGCTCGCATGCTGATTTGTTTGAAGTGGAAATATTAACGGCACAGTCAAATGATTCTTTGTTGATTGAACAGGCGCTGGAATTTAACCCCAATGCGGTGGTGATTGGTGATGAAGACAAGTTTGAAAAGGTTAAAAGCGCGCTATCGCCCAAAGGCATTAAGGTATTTGCGGGCATAGACGCGTTGGAAGAAGTGGCTGATTTTGACACCTATGATATTATGCTGGCAGCCATTGTAGGTTTTGCCGGTTTAACGCCCACATTAAAAGCGGTTTCCAAGGGCAAAATTGTAGCCCTGGCCAATAAGGAAACCCTCGTGGTGGCAGGAGACATCGTGATGAAAACGGCACTGGAAAACAGGGCTCCGGTAATTCCGGTAGACAGTGAGCATTCTGCCGTGTTCCAGTGTTTGCTGGGTGAATCCCGCAATCCGATTGAAAAGGTGATTTTAACGGCCAGCGGTGGGCCCTTCCTGGGTAAAAAACCGAACTTCCTCGNNGTAAAACGCGATCATGCCCTTCAACATCCGAACTGGAGCATGGGAGCTAAAATATCCGTTGACTCCGCAACCCTTATGAACAAAGGGTTAGAGATGATTGAAGCCCGCTGGTTGTTTAACCTCCGCCCTGATCAGATTGATGTAATCATCCACCCGCAAAGCATCATTCATAGTATGGTGATGTTTGAAGATGGCAGCATCAAGGCGCAAATGGGTTTTCCCGATATGAAATTGCCCATTCAATATGCACTGGGTTTCCCACAGCGACTGAAGAATGATTTTCCAAGATTTAATTTTAAGAAGTTCAACGAACTAACGTTTGAAGAGCCTGACTATAAAACNNAACCTGTTGCTCGCTATTGAAGCCATGCAAAAGGGTGGCAACATGCCTTGTGTACTGAATGCCGCCAATGAAATTGCCGTTTGGGCTTTCCTCAAAAATCGCATTGGCTTTCTCGATATCACCGCAGTAGTGGAAAAAACACTCGAAAAAATAACGTTTATCCAACAGCCAACGCTCGATGATTATTTTGAAAGCGATGGCGAGGCCCGTAACTTTGCGGCTTCTCTTTTAAGGATGTAAAATTCCATTAATACAATTTGAATATGAATATATTTTTGGCGATTAACTGGCCAAGTGTGGGATTGCAGGTAGCTCAGCTCTTGCTGGCGCTTTCCATTTTGGTCATCCTACATGAATTCGGGCATTATATTACCGCACGTTGGTTTAAGTGCCGCGTGGAAAAATTCTATTTGTTTTTCGATCCCTGGTTTTCTCTGTTCAAAAAGAAAGTTGGAGATACAGAATACGGTATTGGTTGGTTGCCATTGGGTGGTTACGTGAAGATATCCGGGATGATTGATGAGAGCATGGATAAAGAGCAGTTGAAAAAACCGGCTGAGCCATGGGAATTCAGAAGTAAACCGGCCTGGCAGCGCCTGATTATTATGCTTGGAGGTGTAACCGTGAATGTGATTCTGGCCTTTCTGATTTATTCCATGATTCTGATGGTATGGGGTGAGAAAAAGATTCCGTCAGATTCACTGAAGTATGGCATTGCTTTTAACGACCCGATATTTAAAGAATTCGGATTTCAACAGGGTGATAAATTGGTTGCTATTGACGGCGAACCGGTGAGCGATTACCTTACGTCATTGAAAAAACTGCTGGTGGTGGATAAAGAAGTAACCATCATCAGAAACGAAAAAGAAATGCAACTTCAGATGCCGGTACACCTCATCGGCACCCTCGTAGAAAAAAGACGAAAGTCTGAAGGCCCCATGATCTCGCCCCGCATTCCCGTAATTGTACAGTCTGTACCCGACAGTACAGCGGNNGCTTTTACCGCCGGCTTACAAAAAGGAGATGAATTATTATTAATTGATTCAATGCCGGTTCAGTTTCACGATCAGTTTCAGTCGGTTATTGCTCAGCATAAAAAAGGAGACCATATAACCCTCACGGTTAAACGAAATAACGAACCGGTTCAATCCCCTATGACACTGTCGCATGATGCCGCTATTGGATTTAATATGATGGTTGGTCACAAACAATTCGACAGCCTGGGCGTGTATCGTTATGAAACACGCAAGTATGGTTTTTTTGAAGCATTTCCTGCCGGTGTGCGCAAATCGGGAGCAGAACTGGTATTCTACATCGATCAGTTTAAGAAAATCCTGTCTCCGGAAACCGGTGCCTACAAAGGTGTTGGTGGATTTAAAGCCATGGGTTCGGTTTTCTCCGGCAACGAATGGGATTGGGAACACTTTTGGAACATGACTGCATTTTTCTCCATCATCCTGGCATTTATGAATCTACTGCCTATACCGGCACTGGATGGCGGGCATGTGATGTTTACTTTGTATGAGATGATTACCAAAAGAAAGCCCAATGAAAAATTCCTGGAATACGCTCAAATTGCCGGTATGATTATCCTGCTGGGTTTGATGTTGTATGCCAACGGCAACGATTGGTTCGGTTGGGGAAAATAAAAATCAACGGGCTAACTCACTATTGATAACCTGCATGGATATGCCGCTGTGACTGGTATCGAATACGCAACTCCCATTCCTGATGAGAAGAACCTGCGGCGATTCATGAGGTACATTCCACTTTTCTGCTATTGCGTTTGATATGGAACGATGTGCCAGCAAATCTAAATAGTAAAAATCTACACCTTCCGGAGCAGATGATTTTTCAATACGGTTCAGTGCCATCGAACTGATAGAACATCTGGTGCTGTGTTTGAAAATAATCTGAGGTTGGTGGTACGATTTCTCAGCAATCGTTTCCAATTGCGAGTGATGGTTCAGTGGAATCCAGTTCATAAAAAAAATTATCGAACTGTAGGGCAACCTGTGCTGGATCTTCTGGTTGACTGGCAACTGGTTACCGTGGCCACAACTAAAAGTCCGAGTACGAATGCAACAAAGAATCTTTTCATGATAAGTTGGTTATTGTATACAAAGATAAAATATGATATTATAACGTACGAATGACTTTTAAAATTACTAATGTTAAATAATAATCCATATTTTTAACCCTCTAAACCTTCATTATAAAATTCTGATATTCTATGCTACAGTTAACACGTCCGATTGCATTTATTGACCTTGAAACCACCGGGGTTAATTTATCAACCGATCGTATTGTTGAAATTGCTATTGTAAAACTCAAGCCTGACCACACCCGCGAGAGAAAGTATTTCCTGATCAATCCTGAAATGCCGATTCCTCCGGCTTCATCTGAAATACATGGAATAACCGACGATAAGGTAAAAGATGCGCCTACTTTCAGAGAGAAAGCCAACGAAATCAAACAGTTTATAGAAAATTGTGATTTGGGTGGATACAACAGCAATCGCTTTGATATTCCACTGCTGATGGAAGAGTTTCTCCGGGCTGAACTGGAGGTAAACCTCAGCAACCGCAAAATGATTGACGCACAGCACATTTTTTATACAATGGAGCCACGCACCCTGAAGGCGGCGTACAAATTCTACTGTCAGAAAGACCTGGATAATGCACATAGTGCCGAAGCCGACGTACTGGCTACGATTGATGTACTATTGGCTCAGGTAGAACATTATAACGAACTCGGAAACTCTGTAGATTCGATCCTTGCTAAAATCGGGGAGGAAAAAATAGTGGATTACGCCCGTCGCTTCAGTTTCAATGAAAAGGGAGTGGAAATCTTCAATTTTGGGAAATATAAAGGCCGTGAAGTAATAGAAGTGCTAAAAAATGAGCCTCAGTATTACGATTGGATGATGAAAGGTGATTTTCCGCTGCATACCAAGCAAAAACTCACTGAAATCTACAACCGAATTCTTGTTAAAAAATAACAAACACGCAACGGCTAAGTGCTGATTCATCTGAATAAACAGTAAATTTGGTGTTTAGCCATCATACCCGGCATGCATTGGAGAAAATAGTTATTATACCAACCTACAACGAAAAGGATAATATTGAAGCTATTATCGATGCCGTGATGCAACTGGAATCAGGCTACCACATCCTGATTATTGATGATGGTTCTCCGGATGGCACGGCTACCATCGTTAAAACCCTTTTCCCTAAATATCCCGGTCAGTTATTTCTTGAAGAGCGCATGGGCAAACTGGGGTTGGGCACTGCATATATCCACGGTTTTAAATGGGCAATTGAAAGAGGGTACCAGTATATCTTTGAAATGGATGCCGATTTCTCCCATAATCCTGCTGATCTTGAAAACCTTTATGAAGCCTGTACTTCAGGTGCGGATGTGGCAGTAGGATCGAGGTATGTTAAGGGCGGAGCGATTGAAAACTGGCCATCGAATCGCGTCTGGCTTTCAAAGGGAGCATCCCTCTATACACGCATCATCACCTGGATGCCGGTAAACGACCCTACAGCGGGTTTTGTTTGTTACCGAAGAGAAGTACTGGAATCTATCAACCTCGATAAAATTCACTTTGTAGGATACGCCTTCCAGATAGAAATGAAATTTGCTGCCTGGAAACTGGGCTTCACTATTCAGGAAGTGCCTATTACGTTCAAAGACCGTAAACTGGGCGTAAGCAAGATGAATAAAGGGATTGTGAAAGAAGGAATCCTGGGTGTACTCCGCCTGCGCTGGAACAGCATGTTTAAAAATTACCGCAATCAGGTGGCTCAGAAAAAATTCGGCCCGGGAAATTTATTCCCCCGTCGTGAACTCATCCGCGAAAATTAATCAGTGTTTTTTGAAGGCAGGATGATAATCCTGCAACGTACTGCGCAAGTATGCCCGGTCTAAGTGGGTGTATATTTCTGTAGTAGTGATGCTTTCATGCCCCAACATTTCCTGAACCGCCCGCAAATCAGCACCACCCTCTACCAAATGAGTAGCAAATGAATGACGGAACGTATGGGGAGAGATGTTCTTTTCGATGCCTGCCTTTTTGGCCAGCTCTTTAATAATGAGAAACACCATAACCCGGGACAGGGGCTTACCACGTCTGTTTAGAAAAACATAGTCTTCTGAGCCCAACACTACCGGATACTGATTCCGTACATATTGCCTGTATTGTTGTATCGCACGAATGGCCGTGTCTCCAATCGGCACCAGCCTTTCTTTATCACCTTTACCCGTTACCCGAATAAATCCTACATCCACAAATAAGGCACTGAGCTTTAACCCAACTACTTCGCTTACACGAAGTCCGCAACTATACATGGTTTCGAGGATGGCTTTGTTTCGGATACCTTCAGGCGTACTGGCATCCGCAGCGGCAATCATTTTTTCAATTTCTTCAAAACTCAGTATCTCCGGCAGCAGCCGTGATTGTTTCGGGCTTTCCAGCAGTACGGTTGGGTTGGCTTTACATATACCTTCAAGAGTGCAGTAGGTGAAGAAAGATTTAATCCCCGAAATGATGCGGGCCTGAGAAGCTGGCGTCATGCCCAGTTCATGGATGTACCGAATAAATGATTCCAGCTGTTGTAACCGGATTTGATCGGGTGTCATCCCCGGAAACTGCATCTCAAGGTATTCAGTCAGCAATTTCATGTCGTGCAGGTAGGATGCAATGGTATTGGCCGATAATGATTTTTCGAGCATTAGCCACGACTTAAACCCCTTGATATACGATTGCCACATAAGAATTAAAACTTCTAAACGCGTACAATATAATTAAACATTATTTTAGCGCACCAAAACAACGCTGGCATCATGCAGAAACTCTTCACCCTGCGTTCATTTAAACGCAAATTACCGGCTAACCGGAAAACATTTCGTTCTTTTTTAACCCGTTCAGAAAAAACGCCTCCCCGTGGAATCGACAAACTTACGTCTGTGGTTGAGCCTGAAGTATGGCAGGAAGTAGAATGTTTAACCTGCGCCAACTGCTGTAAAAAAATGACCCCCACGTTTACAGAGAAAGACCTGAAGCGTATTTCAGCGCATTTCAATGTTACGCCGGAAGCTTTCAAAGCACAGTGGCTTGAAAAAGATAAGAACAAAGATTGGGTGAATGTGAAACAGCCCTGTCAGTTTTTAAACCTCAGTGATAACAAATGCAGCATCTACGAGATTCGCCCGGAAGATTGTTCAGGATTCCCGCATTTGGCAAAAAAGCGCTGGGTTGAATATGCACACGTACATAAGCAAAACATTGATTACTGTCCGGCTACATTTAAAATGGTTGAAAAAATCATGCAGCGTGTAGGCCCCCTCACTAAGAAATAGAAAATAGCATTATAAAAAAAAGCCGCTCTTGTTAGAACGGCTTTTTTATTTCAATAGAATCGCATTATTTAAAGTCTGCGTCGGTTACACCTTCATTGATGTAATACTTACTCACCTGCATCGACATTTCCTGTCCGCCTGCAATTTGAGTGATAGTATGAGGCAACATTAGGTTACCCACTTTTTTGTAATTGCTGTATTCTGTAGTTAAGTCAAACTCCTGATCACCTTGCTTTTCGTTAGATTCTTCCTTCAGTAATAAACCGCTCTTCATGCCATAATATTCAACTACAACTTTTCCGCTGGGTTTAGTTACCTTAAGTACATAAGCATCTTCACTTCCAACTTTAGCAGTACCGGTATAACTGGTTTGGTAATCGTTGGTGATGTACAGTAATTGAGGAATAGGGGCTTTGTCATCAAGTCTTTCCTTAATGGTTTCAGCATCCATGTCTGTTTTTTGTCCCATCTGTGCGGAATAACCCTTGGTGCCATCAAACACTTCTTTCATAACAGACATGGTACCCATACGGATTTCCATGCTGCTCAGGGATGGAGCTTTTTTAATAAGGTTACCTTCCAGGGTTGCACCCATGGCCTCCATGGTAAAGTCCATTTTAATAGAACTGATTTTGGCTACTTCTTCTTTACCGCCAATGGCAGTGAGGTAGCTGTTCACCAGAGAAGCGGCAGAAACGGCTTCGGTTGATTTAGGGGTTTCAGCCACATCGGTTCCTTCCTTCTTCATTTCAACCGGGTTAGCGTATTTGTCGTACATCTTCACCGGATATCCCAGTCTTTCCAGATTAGGTAAAATCTTGCTGGCGTTACCTACAATCGTAACACGGCTGTTACCGTTTTTCAGGTATTTGTTGGATACAAACTGAACATCGGTGATGGTTACCGCGTTAATTTTTTGCAGGAAGGTTTTATAAAAATCTTTAGGCAGGTTGTTGATCATGATGTTGCTGGCATAGGTAGCAGCACGTGATGGCTCTTCCATACCCAACGCGAAAGATCCGTTGTACTTGGCTTTGGCGATATCCAATTCTTCCTGAGTGATATTACCGTTGCGCATATTTTCAATTTCGCGGAAAATTTCTGCGACGGCGCTGTCAGCTTTTTCACTGCGTACCTGAGCAGTGGCTTTAAATAAACTCTGGAATCTGCCGGAACCGATTGAAGAGTAGCTGCCACCACCTAATATCTGATTTGCAATCAGCAATTTGTGATAGTCAGGATTGCTCATCGGATTGGTGATGAGGTTGCTAACTGAAATTTCACCCTGGGTGGCAGTTGGTAAATCTACAAAGTTGATTTCTGTTTTTTCAGGATTAGAAACCTGTGAAAACTCAGGGAAAACCAGTTTATTTCCTTTCCAGTCACCAAGTGCTTTCATTGCCAGGGTTTTAGCAGCACCCGGGGTAATGTCTCCCACAAAAATCAGGTAACCGCGGGAAGGGGTGATATATTTGGAATAATATTCCTTGATATCCTGCAGGGTGATGTTGTTGATGGTTTCTTCCGTTTCAAATTCTCCCATGGCAGTGTTTTTACCAAAAGATAAAGCTTGTCCAACACGACCGGCTATGGCCGATGCACTTTTTTCAGAAGTCTTCAAACCGGTAATAGTTTGCTTTTTTAATTTCTCAAACGACTCTTGATTAAAAGCAGGGTTTCTCAGAGCATCCGCCATCAGGGTGAAGGCTTTGTTGAAGTAACGGGTAAGTGCAGACGCAGATCCGCCACCAGCGTACAACGAAACATCAGCACCAATCATGTCTACTTCCTTGTCAAAACGTGCTTTGTTCATATTTTTAGTTCCTTCGTTCAGCATCTGTCCCATCAGGCTCATAACGCCGGCCTTATTGCCTTCGCGCACCGGCCCCATATCAATACTGTACGTAACACTAACCTTAGGCAGTTTATGATTCTCCACCACCATTACGGTAATACCGTTCGGCAGCGTGAATGTTTCAGGATCTTTAATGGAAATTTCCGGTGC
>DPFD01000219.1:0-1136 GCA_003534175.1 Chitinophagaceae bacterium | reverse complement strand
TTTGTGCAAACCCCTGCATTACAAGTGTTGCACCTAATATTAAACATACAATCTTCTTCATATAGTGAATATTTTTTGGGTTGATTAGTCTTTTTTAGGCATGTAATACAGGCGTACACGCTGATTGGGGTTCAGGTATTTTCTGGCAACGTTCTGGATATCCTGACGGGTAACCTTACGGGCCTGTTCCAATTCCTGATTGATGTAGTTGGTATTGCGGTAGAAGGTGTAACCATTGGCCAGGTTTTCTGCAACACCCAACATTTTAGCGTTGGTACCTACAAAGTTGTTTTCGAACTGATTCATAATTTTTGTGAATTCTTCTTCAGAAATCAGTTCATCCTGCAAACGCTTAATTTCCACACTCATATCATGCACCATGCTGTCGAGGTTTTGTTCGCCGGAAGGCAGGGTAAAGCAAATGTATATACCATGATCTTCCAGTGCATAGTTGAATGAACCCACGAACAGTGCATTCTTTTTATCATCCACCATTTTCTTATACATACGGCTGCTGGCTCCCTGGCTCAGTACATCTGATGCAAACTGAAGCGCCATGGATTCTTTAGACGTCATGCCCGGTGTGCGATAAGCCAATACCAGGGCAGGGATCTGTACATTTACATCATAGGCTGTATCTACGATCTCGGTAGTGATAGGCTCTTCCTGAGGGAAGTTGCGCACCAGAGGCTCTCCTTTAGGGATTTCAGCGAAATAATCATCCACCAGCTTTTTGGTTTTATCAATATCAATGTCACCGGCAATTACCAGCACGGCATTATTGGGCGCGTAGTATTTTTTGAAAAATGCCAGGAACTCATCCAGTTTGGCAGCATCGAGGTGTTCCATGCTTCCTATCGGTGCCCAACGGTAGGGATGGTTTTTAAATATCCTTACCATGATTTCAGAAATCAGGTTACCATAAGGCTGGTTGTCTATACGCATTCTTTTTTCTTCCTTCACAACTTCGTTTTGTGTTTTCACACCTTCCTCGTTGATTACGGGGTGCAGCATGCGCTCACTTTCCAGCCACAAACCGGTTTCGAGTTGGTTTGAGGGAAACAATTCATAATAAAATGTACGGTCTTGCGTAGTGTTCGCATTGTTTTGTCCTCCATTGCTGGAAACAATCTTCA
>DPFD01000206.1 GCA_003534175.1 Chitinophagaceae bacterium | reverse complement strand
GCTTTTCTGGCTTCCATTTTTTTTGACAAAGATAATAGGGGGGCGTGCTGTTTTGAAAATTATCTGCGTACTATAAACTCTACCATTAATTTTGTAGCATGACATCTTTTGAAAACACCGAAAATGCTTTTGCATATAAAAGCGATGCTGAACTGAAAAAGGCACAAATGCTTTTCCGGCTGATGGGCAGTCAGTTTATTGTAAAGACTGGTGCTCGGCTGCTTCCGGGGATGATGAAATTTCGAATTCCCGGTACAGAATGGCTGGTTAAAAAAACGATTTTCAGTCAGTTTGTAGGTGGCGAAACCCTCGAAGCCACCAAGCCCGTGGCGGCATTGCTTGCCCGTTATGATGTGCAGGTTATTTTGGATTACGGGGTGGAAGGCGGGCACAATGGCGAAGCAGGATTTGACGCCAGTACACAGGAATTTATTCGGGTGATTGAATATGCGGCACAACAACCATCCGTGCCTTTTATGAGTATTAAGCTTACCGGAATTGTACGTTTTGGATTGCTGGAGAAGATGGACGAGGCTATGAAGAATAGCTCAGAAACTACCCTTATGAAAAAGTATCTTTCCGTAATTGAAAATCTTGAGCCTTCTGAAAAGGAGGAGTGGAAGCGGGTTGTGGAAAGGCTGAGAAAAATTTGCGACAAGGCCAATGAGATGCATGTAGGAGTGTTGGTGGATGCAGAAGAAACATGGATACAGGATCCGGTGGATGCAATCACCGTGATGATGATGGATGTGTACAATCGCCATAAAGCGGTTGTATATAATACCATTCAGTTGTACCGGCACGACCGGCTGGAATTCCTGAAACTGAGTTTCCAGGCAGCACAGGAACGCAATTTTATATTGGGTGTTAAGCTGGTGCGAGGTGCCTATATGGAAAAGGAGCGTTTACGTGCTGCGGACATGGGGTACCCTTCTCCTATACAAAAAGATAAACCATCCTGCGATGCGGATTATGATGCGGGTGTGGCATTTTGTCTCGAGCGGCTTAAACATATCTCCGTGATGGTGGCCTCTCACAACGAACAAAGCAATTTGTTGGCTACACAAATTATGGATTCACTCAACATTCCTCATCAACATCCGCATGTACATTTTTCACAGTTATTCGGCATGAGTGATCATATCACTTTTAACCTTGCCAAGAAAGGATTCAACGTATCGAAGTATTTACCCTTTGGCCCTACCCGTGAAGTAATTCCATACCTGATGCGCAGGGCAGAAGAGAATAGTTCTGTATCCGGACAAACAGGGCGAGAGTTGTTGCTAATCAAGAAAGAATTAAAAAGACGTGGTATATAGTGGTGAAGGCAGCGGTTTTAGATTCAGTCATTAATAATATATCTTGTTGAACTAAAACATGTAAATTATGAATCAACCGGAACACAAATTGTGGGATGAAACTCAACCTCCAAAACTGAACAGCACGCTAAATGTATTAACCATTCTCACCTTCATTGGTTGTGGTTTGCAGTTGTTAGGCACACTGTCTTCTTTCGTTACTGCCAAAACGAATTATGATATGAAGGATGAAACACTTAAACAGTTTCAATCGGAAGATATGCCCGGTTTTGCTAAGAAAATGATGGGTAATCCGCAGGATTTTGTTGAGATGGTTACCAAATCATATGAAAACCGTATTCCGATTTTACTACTCGGACTGGTTTCTGTGGGGCTGTGTTTATTTGGTGCTATTCAGATGCGTAAATTGAAAAAACAGGGCTATACCATGTATGTTATTGGTCAGCTCATTCCTTTTATCACCATGATTGCTTTTATTGGGATGTTTGCTTTCAACGGAGTGATGGCATGGGTATCAATAGGAATTACTCTAATTTTTATTTTACTCTATACTTCTCAGCGTAAACACCTGGTGTACTAATACTGGAGTAATTAAACAATCTGCTACCGTAACCCGGAAGGTTACGGTTTTTTTGTATAAACCTTATGGCTAAATCTGAGAATATATGTAATTTCGGCACTCAAATCTATCTTACAACAATTGAACTTTATGAGAAAAGTCTACCAAAAGTTATGGGCAATGTTGATTTTTACATTAGCCGTAACACCGGTTTTTGCACAGAATTTCTTTTTTACCGATGCATCGGAATCTAAAATTCAGTACAATCCTGCCCAGCGGGTGATTCAGCCACAAAAGGCCAGAGTTACTGAATTGAATGTGCAGGCTATGCAGCGATTTCTTCAAACACTTCCGGAAGAATTTAGCATCCGTGAGAACAGAAATGTAGCTCCGGTAATGGAAATCCCTATGCCCGATGGCACCATAGCACAGTTTCGTGTATGGGAGAGCGTTATTATGGAAGAAGGATTAGCCAATAAATATCCTGAAATCAGAACATATGCTGGTCAGGGTATTACTGATCCTGCGGCCAATATCCGTTTCAGTATGGATCCTTATTTTGGTTTCCATGCACAGATTCTTTCTCCTAACGGAACGGTATATATTGATCCTTATGCAAGAGGCAATGTGCAGTTCTATCAAAGTTATTTTAAGGCCGATCATTACAGGGTAACCAATAATGTTTGTCTGGTAGAAGATGACCAGCATGTTCCGGTAAGTAATGCCACCAATGCAGGCCCATGCCGTGGAGCACAATTATTTACCTATCGTTTCGCTGTGGCCTGTACCGGTGAATATGCTATTGCCGCTACCGGTTTGGGTTCACCAACTGTTGCACAAACACTTGCACGCATTGTTACCACGGTTAATCGTGTAACCGGTGTGTATGAAAAGGAAGTTGCGGTAAGACTTATCCTCATTGCAAATAATGATCAGATTGTGTTTACCAATCCATCTACCGATCCGTTTAACGGAAACAATAATGCCGGTGTGCTGATTGGAGAAAGTCAATCGGTTATCAACCTGAACATCGGAAGTGCAAACTACGATATCGGTCATACCTTCAGCACCGGTGGTGGTGGACTTGCAGGGTTTGGCGTAGTGTGCAGCAACTCCAATAAGGCCAGAGGTATTACCGGAAGCAATAATCCTACCGGTGATGGATATGATATTGACTTCGTAGCGCATGAAGTAGGTCATCAATTTGGTGGAAGCCATAGCTTCAACAGTTCTACCTCCAGTTGTGGTGGTGGAAACAGAAACGGCAGCACAGCGTATGAAGTAGGAGCCGGAACCACTATTATGGCTTATGCCGGTTTGTGTGGAACGGATAATATTCAAAATGCGAGTGATCCATATTTTCACAGCATCAGTTTTGATCAGATATCAACTTTCATCACTGCTGGGGGTGGTAGTTCGTGCCGTCAGTCAATCGCTACCGGAAACACTCTTCCGGTGATTGATCCGCTCACCAATAACAATGTGAGTATTCCATTAGGGACTCCATTTACACTTTCCGGTACTGCAACAGATGCTGACGGCGATGCGTTAACTTACAGCTGGGAACATTGGGATCTGGGCCCAAGTACTACCTGGAGTGGGGGAGCAGGCAACGGATTAAGTCCGCTATTCAAAGCCCGTGTACCTAAAACCACCGGGGTGCGCAACTTCCCGGATATGGCTGTGATATTGGCAAATTATCCGGTGAACCCACCAGCCACTATGGGAGGATTGAAAGGAGAAACCTTATCAACAGTTGCCAGAAACATGAAGTTCAGGCTAACGGTGAGGGATAATCGCGCAGGTGGAGGTTCCGTGGTTTCAGCCGGAGACGGTTGTCAGATATCAAGTGTTTATCAGATAAGTGTAGTTGCAGGAACCGGTCCTTTTGTGGTAACTGTACCCAACGGAGGTGAATCTTATCCGGGTGGATCCAGCCAAACCATAACCTGGAACGTAGCAGGAACCAACAATGCACCCATCAGTGCTGCGAATGTACGCATCACCATGTCAACCGACGGAGGACAAACCTATCCGCATCTGATTACCAACTCAACACCAAACGATGGTTCAGAGTTACTAACCATACCGGTAGTTACTCCAACCAGCACTGCTCGTGTAAAAATTGAAGGGGTAGATAATGTGTTCTTTGATATTTCAAACAATAATTTCTCTATCACAGCTGCAGTTGCTCCTACATTTGATTTAGGTACACCTGCACCGGTGGCGGTAACCTGCGGCGGTGCATCTACAGCAACCGCTACCTTATCAACCACTGCCATCAACGGTTTCAGTACACCGATTTCATTAACTGCCAGCGGAGCACCTGCCGGTACAAACGTAACGTTCAGTGCTAACCCTGTAACTCCGGGTAACTCAACCAACGTTACACTGAATGGTGTGAATACGTTAAGCAACGGAACATACACAATTACAGTAACAGCTACCGGAGGTTCAATTGTAAGAACCCGTGATATTTCTTTTGTAGTAAGCGGAGGATCTGCTCCAGTTATTACCACACAACCATCATCTGTTTCCGGTTGTGTAGGTTCTCTGGCCAGCTTTACGGTGGCGGGTACGAACGTTACAACCTATCAGTGGCAGGTAAGCACGGATGGAGGAACAACCTTTACCAACATCACTGGCGCCAATGCAGCTACCTATGTAATTGCATCTACAACCGGTGCGCAAAATGGCAACAACTATCGTGTGATTTTATCTAATGCATGTAATTCAGTTACCTCTAATGCAGTTACCCTGGGCGCATTAACCGGTCCGGTGTTTACTGCCCAGCCGGCAAATGCTGATGGTTGCAATGGAGGTACGGCTACCATCACTGCTGCGGTGAGTGCACCATCCACCCTGCAATGGCAAATGAGTACCGATGGCGGTGCCACCTGGAATAATATTACCGGGGCAACATCTGCTACCTTATCACTGACTGGTTTAACCACGGCTATGTCAGGCAATCAGTACAGATTAGTGGCAACCAATATTTGTGGTACCTCTAACTCAAACGCTTCTACGCTTACTGTAAATACCGTAGCCACTATCAATACCCAACCTACAGATGTAAATATCTGTTCCGGATTAAACGCCAGCTTTACTGTGGCAGCTACCGGTACAGGCATCGCTTATCAGTGGCAGGTGAGTACCGATGGCGGAACAACCTGGAACGATATTAGCGGAGCAACCAGTGGAACCCTTTCACTCAACAACGTAGCGCAATCATTGGATGGTAATCGCTATCGCGCGCTGGTAACCAGTACCTGTACACCAACCGGTACATTATCAAACAGTGCAACATTAACGGTATTCACTCCGGTAACTATTACCGCACAACCAGCGTCTACCAATACCTGTATTGATGATGATGCTACGTTCAGTGTTACGGCAACAGGTTCCGGTTTGTCATATCAGTGGGAAGTAAGTACCAATGGTGGCGCAACCTTTACACCGATTGCAGGAGCTACCGGTGCAAGCCTGGTTGTTCCGAACGTTACACCGGGTATTAGCGGTAATCAGTATCGTGTGGTGGTAACTGGTGTTCCTTGCGGTGTAGCTACCTCTGATGCTGCTACCCTGAATGTGAATCCTGTTCCTGCAGTAACCGTAAGCGGCACAGGTGTAACTGCACTCTATCCTGGCTTAACAACTACATTAACTGCCAACGTAGTGCCTGGCCCGGCTTCAGCGTATCAGTGGTTCTTCAATGGTTCTCCCATCCCGAATGCTACATCCGCAACCTACCTTGTAACTTCTCAGGGATTAGGTACCTATACTGTAACAGCAACGGCAGCCAATGGTTGTGTAGGTGAATCTACCAACTCCATTGCCATTGGTGATTCGGCTATTGATCAGATGTTCATCTATCCTAGTCCGAATGCAGGACAATTCAACGTAAGTTATTATTCAGTAAACGGATTAAACACAACCAACTTTAATACAGAAGCTGTGTTGAACATCTTTGATGCGAAGGGTTCCAGAGTGTACACGAAGCGTTACTCTGTGCTGGCTCCATATCAGGAGATGAAAGTTGATCTGCGTAATATGGGTAAAGGTATTTACTGGGTTGAACTAACGGACAGGAATGGACGAAGAATTAAAACCGGTAAAGTTGCCATTTTATAATGGTCACTCATAAATGAACAAAAGCCGCTGATTTTTCAGCGGCTTTTTTATTTTCTTCTTTCTAAAAGTTTAGTGATTATCCCAACACTTTAAACAGCAGATCGGTAAGGTATACCGTAGCATACTCTTTTTTATTTTTGGAGTTAGCATCGGTAAGCCTTGGAAGATATTGTGCAAAGTACTGCTGGTAATGAGCTGTTTCAACAATGGTACTGCTTAAGGAATGGGGATATTGATAGGAAGGATTGTAAGCCAGCATCACAGAAGCCATTCTACTGCAT
>DPFD01000057.1 GCA_003534175.1 Chitinophagaceae bacterium | reverse complement strand
CCCTAATCCAACCACAGATGTATTCAGAATGAAAGTGGATGCTTCCGGTACGGAAAGGGTTCAGGTAAGTGTGTTTGATGTTACCGGACGCCCGTACACCAAACTGGTAGCTCAGCCCGGACAAACCATTACTTTCGGTAATGAACTGAAGCCCGGCGCCTACCTCGTGGAATTGGTACAGGGTGCTAACCGCAAAGTGGTTAAGGTAATTAAGAACTAATCATACTTAAATGTATATGCAAGCCGTCCAGTAATGGACGGCTTTTTTTTGCTTACTTACAAGTTGAATTTTTATTCCCCCGTATGGCAAAATTCCCCTGGTAGCGAATATGGTATCCAGCATGAAGCAGCTACTATGTTATTTAGATGTAATTATAGAAATTATAATTTGTACAACTCAATCAATATTGTAATATTGCAATATAGATATATGTAGAGTAGTTGGTAATTGATTCAATTCATTTGTATGGGAAAATTTGAAAAGTATCTCACCCTCTGGGTATTGCTTTGCATGGCAACTGGTATTTTGTTGGGATATATGGCCGGAGACCACATTCAGGGAATCAGCGCATGGGAGTGGGCCGGTGTAAATATTCCGGTGGCTATCTTGGTATGGTTCATGATTTTCCCGATGATGGTTCAAATTGATTTCTCATCCATCCGGCATGTTTCAAAAAACTGGAAAGGGCTGGCACTCACCGTGTTCATCAATTGGGTGGTAAAACCCTTTACCATGGCCTTTTTTGCCTGGATATTTCTCGATAAGCTCTTTGCGGCTTATCTGGAACCGGAGATGGCCGATCAGTACATTGCCGGTGCCATATTGCTGGGAGCGGCTCCCTGTACGGCTATGGTTTTTGTGTGGTCTTACCTCACCCGCGGCGATGCCAATTATACACTGATACAGGTTTCTGTAAACGACCTCATCCTTTTAGTGGCATTCATTCCGATCGTCAGGTTCTTATTGGGTATTACGGATATCTCTATTCCCTACAACGTGTTGCTTTCATCTGTGGTGATATTTGTGGTTATTCCACTCACGGCAGGATATGTTTGTCACAAACTCCTGATTCGCCGCAAAGGCAGCGAATGGTTTAAAAACAGGTTTCTTCCATCCCTCAAACCTTTGTCGGTTTGGGCCTTGCTGATTACACTGATTTTGTTGTTTGCATTTCAGGGACATAAAATTGTTGAGCAACCACTGGATATTCTAATGATTGCAGTTCCATTAACCATTCAAACGTATTTCATATTCTTTATTACATGGGCATTGGGCCGTTACCTGAAACTTTCTCATCCTGTTTGTGCGCCGGCGGCCATGATTGGAGCCAGTAATTTTTTCGAATTAGCCGTTGCGGTAGCGATTTCGTTGTTTGGATTAAATTCAGGGGCTTCGCTGGCTACCGTGGTGGGGGTGCTCATTGAAGTGCCTGTGATGTTGTCTTTGGTAAGTATTGCAAACAAATGGAAATACTGATTATATGAAGAAGAAAATTTTAGTGCTGTGTACCGGCAACAGTTGCCGCAGCCAGATGGCCGAAGGNNCGCTATCTCAAACATTTTGCAGGTAAAGATGCTGAAGTGTATAGCGCCGGTATTGAGGCTCACGGTCTCAATCCTTCTGCAGTACGCATAATGAAAGAAGACGGAATAGATATTGCTGGTCAGACATCCAATACCATTCAACAATACATTGGAATGCCCTTTGATTATCTCATTACGGTGTGTGATCATGCACAGGAACACTGTCCTGTATTTCCGGGGTCAGTTACCCGTATACATCATAGTTTTTCAGATCCGGCCAAAGCTACAGGCAGTGAGGAATATGTGCAAAATCAATTCAGACAGGTACGGAATGCCATCAAGGATTTTTGCAGGCAATTTGTTTCAGAATATGTGCATACGGACCCGCATAAGTAATTTTTATTAGCACATGGTTTATGCACTGAAATGAACAACTTGAATTCAAGTGTATGAAAGATTCATTTATCTTCCGGTCATCTACGTTTTAACAGGATATCATAGCAAATTGAACGGTTAAGGGTTTATTTTACTGAAATGCAACATCGGTCATTCACCGATACATCATGCTTTGCTCAAAATTCAGTAACTTACCCTACGACACTAAAAATTTATCTTATGACTACATTCATTATCTCCAAAAGAAAAAACGATGAGTTGCAGTTTGTGCTGAAAGCCGGAAATGGTCAAACCATATTGATGAGCGAAGGCTATAAGTCAATGGCGGCCTGTCAGAGTGGAATTGCATCGGTAAAACTCAATGCGCTGGATGATCATCGGTTTGAGCGAAAAACATCCTCCAACGGCAAACATTATTTCAACCTGAAAGCCGCGAATGGGCAGGTAATCGGTACCAGTGAAATGTATGAGTCTTCCGAGGCGATGGAGAAAGGAATTTTATCCGTACACACGAATGCTCCATCTGCCGAAGTGCACGACGAATCAGAAAAATAATGCACCCTTCTTCTGAGGGCGATTAAAAAAGCCGACCTGATGGCCGGCTTTTTGGATTGGGGGTTTTTACATATCGGTTTAAAGCGAAACCGGGTACTCATATAAGCCATCATATCCCGGATAGAAACCCGTGATGATGATGTTCTTACTGCTCCCAATTACTTTACTGATTTCTTCTTTGGATTGTACTTCCTGTTCGTTGATGCGTAATATGATGAATCCATCCTTCATGCGGGTTTGATCATTCAGTACTCCTTTGTTGATTTTCTTTACTACCACACCGCCTTTCACACCGTAGGCTTTGGCTTTATCTTTTTCAAGATTTATCAGATCAGCACCCAGCATATCCGTAACCGCATCCGCTGTTACCAGATCATACGTACCCACTTTATTTTTTAGGGTAACCGTTACCGTTGTCTCTTTTCCGTTGCGCAGGTAGGTTACGGGTAATTTTTCACCCGGTTTAAATAAACTCACCTGTTCCTGAACTTCAGCGGAACTGTTTACACTTCTGCCGTTGAGTTTTCTGATGATATCTCCTTTACGGATACCGGCTTCATAAGCGCCTCCATCTTTCGGTAAATCAGATACATAAATGCCGTGCGTATTTACGGGTATGCCTTCACGTTTCTTTTCTTCCTCACTCAAATCACTGGCATTGACAAAATTAATTCCGAGATAAGCACGCTGAACGGTTCCGAATTTCACAATATCATCCACCACCTTCTTCACAATATTTACCGGAATGGCGTAAGAGTAGCCGGAATAAAAACCGGTAGGAGAGGCAATGGCTGAATTCACACCAATCAGGCGGCCGTCTTTATCTACCAGTGCTCCGCCACTGTTGCCTTTATTCACCGCGGCGTCGGTTTGTATGAATGATTCAACTCCACCCATGGTATTGCCGCTTCTGTCGCGGTTCAAACCAAGGCTGCGGGATTTGGCACTTACAATACCGGCAGTTACGGTGGTTTCCAGATTCAGGGGATATCCGATCGCCAATACCCACTGACCAATTTTCACATCATCTGAATTGCCATACAGCAGATAAGGCAGGCCACGAGCTTCAATTTTTAATACCGCCAGGTCGTACGCCGGATCGGTACCAATCAGTTTGGCAGCGTATGTTTTTTTATTGTTCAGGGTGATATTGATAACATCCGCTTTTTCAACCACGTGGTTGTTGGTTACGATGTATCCATCTTCACTGATTAATACTCCAGAACCTGAGGCCTGTTGTTCAGGGATAATTCTTTGACCACGGCCTCCGAAGAACTGTTCAAAAATGTCGTCGCCAAAGAAATCACTGAAAGGATTTTGTGGCTGGCGTGGTAAATTATTGGTAGCTGTTTTAGCATTCGTTTTCGTTTTAATGTGCACTACCGCCGGAATGCTTGCTTCTGCAGATTGTGTAAAATCAGCAGGCCCTCCATCCGAAAGGGTTCCTTCGCTGAATCCTGCATACTTGTAATTCGAAGGCAAAGAAGTGGTGCCCGCTTCACCCAGCAAAGGTGTTGCATTGAAATACTGGTATCCCATCAACACCCCAAAAGCAGTAACACCGCTAATGAATGCTGTCAGTAAAATTTGTTTCAATTTCATATTGCGTACTGATTTATTGTTGTATAGGCATCAAATCACGTGCCCCTAATGCAATTTAATCGAACACTGACAAAATGAAAGGTCATTTCGGCGTATTTAACATTAAATTAGTAAGGTTTTCGTAGATGCTACAAACCCAGTAAAAACTGCATGGTATCAACCCCGTCTGCATAAGCACATAGGTCGGGCAATTGTGTTTGTCCGAAAGGAATTTGTCCATTACCGGCCACACACTGGATTTGTTCATCCGGCTTTAATACAGGCGCATTTCCCGGGGCATAGAATGAATAATACAACATGCTCACAGGAGGGACCAGTGCGTCATTTTCAACCAGCAAAATGCTGCCGTTGGTCATGTAGTACTGACCATTCAGCATGAGTAACGCCAACTGATAATCGAAGTTGTTTTTGTAGCGGTTATGATCTGCAAACCACTGAAAGGATTTAAAAGCTTCCAGCATGGGAATGAAATCATATCCTTCCGGTACATACAGTTTGGTAACACTCCGGCATCCCCGTCCGAAATACTGGTGCACATCGTGTGCGAGCGATTCCAGGTCGGCGGGCGTTTCATCTCCGGTGAGCAGTGCCACCGATGTTTTTCCTTTACGGATGATGTGCGGATATTTGGCAAAATAGGTTTCAAAATACCGGGAAGTATTGGTGCTGCCGGTAGCAATGTAGGCATCGCAGTCTTTCAGGTTAGGCGCGTGTTGAACCCTTGCCGAAAAATCCGGATGCCAGGAATCCAGCAGGGAAAACAGGTGTTTCCACAGCACTTCGTCTTTGGAAGAGAGTTTGATGTGCTGGTAGTGTCCGCTGATGAACACAGACAGGAAATCATGAAACCCCACCAGCGGAATGTTTCCGGCCATTACAATGCCTACCGTATGTGGACTCACACTGTCGTTCAGGTGATAGTGCTTTATCCACTGGCTGAGGGCGTCTTCACTTAAAAACCGCGTAGCAATAGAGTTGGCGGCCAGTTGAATGAATTCAGGTACAAACCAGGGATTGTGGTAAAACGCCCTGCTTTGAGCTTCCTGCCATTCGGGCGTTTCACTCTGTAAATATTTTCCAAGTTTCAGCATTAAATCCACCCGCGCTTGTAAATCCATGGCTAATTAGTAATTTTGTGCAAAATTAAGACAGATGGCTATTAAGATAACAGATGAATGTATCAATTGTGGAGCATGCGAGCCGGAATGTCCGAACAACGCCATTTACGAAGGGGGTGTTGAATGGGCAATCACCGATGGTACGTCTGTAAAAGGCTCCTTTACCCTGATGAACGGGAGCGTGGTGAATGCAGACCAGCGGATGACTCCGGTATCCAACGATACATATTACATCACACCCGACAAATGTACCGAGTGCCAGGGCTTTCATGAAGAGCCTCAGTGCGCCGCGGTTTGTCCGGTTGACTGCTGCATACCGGATGAATTGTACCGTGAAACCGTAGATGAATTATTGCAGAAGAAAGATAAACTGCACTTGTAATTATATCTTAAANNAGGCGTGAAGCGCGAAAGTATACTGTACTTTCGCTTTTTGTTAAATACTACAGCATGGAATGGAGCAATACACTGATTGGAGCGGGTTTGGCGGCATTGTTGTGCACAGGCTGCGCTGCAAAGGAGAAGGAAAAAACCGGTAAGCCGGAGGTGAATTATGCTGAAAAAATTAAACTGCTGGAAGCAGACAAGGCATTTTCTGATTTAAGCGAAAAAGGGGGGATGACAAAAGCATTCATTGATAAAATGGATGACAATGCAGTGTTGTTACGTCCGGATCATTTGCCGGTGGTAGGAGCGTATGCCATTGATTACCTCATTCAGATCAACGATACCGGTTTTGTGCTGAAATGGCAACCCCACAATGCAGAGGTTTCCGGTTCTGGTGATATGGGCTACACTTACGGCATTTACTCCATCACTCCGTCTGTAGCCGATACCCAGTTATTGGGCACTTACCTGAATGTGTGGAAGAGGCAGGAAGATGGCACATGGAAGTTTGTTGCCAATTCATGGAATGAAGGTATTGGCAATCCGCAATAAACCATTAATTTTAGTCAGAACTTCCATTCCATGAAAAAGAAAATTGCGCTGGTTACCGGCGGTTACTCTGGCGAAGCCGTTATTTCGTACAAAACAGCGGATACCATTTACAAACACATTGATCGCTCCCTATACGATTGTTATCTCATCGATATTCATCCCAACGGATGGTTTTATAAACCCGATGGAGGGGAACAATCCCTGGTAGATAAAAATGATTTTTCCGTGATGCATCACGGTGAAAAAATTACGTTTGATGCCGTTTTGATAGCCTTACACGGCACTCCCGGGGAAGATGGGAAATTGCAGGGATACCTCGATTGCCTCAACATTCCGTATACCTCCTGCAATACAGCCACCTCAGCCATCACGTTCAACAAAAAGTATACGGTGGCGGTGGCCGCCGCTTCCGGAATCCGGGTGGCCAATTCCATCCAGTTGTTTAAAAATGAATCGTATAACAGCAGCGAGATTATTGATAAACTTCGTTTACCCGTATTCGTTAAGCCCAATAACGGAGGCAGCAGCCTGGGGATGAGTAAGGTGAATGAAGCGGCGCATCTGGATGCGGCTATCCAAAAAGCATTCAGGGAAGATGATCAGGTACTCATTGAATCGTTTATTCGTGGCCGTGAGTTTACCATTGGCGTTTTTCGCTCCGGCGGAAACATCATTACCCTGCCCATCACGGAAATTGTTTCCAAGAATGAGTTTTTCGATTTTGAAGCAAAATACCAGGGCGCCAGTGAAGAAATTACCCCCGCTTCGGTAGACGAATCCATTGCAAACGCCATACGGGAGACAGCAAAAAAAGCATATCACGTGTTCAATTGTTCAGGAGTGGTGAGAATTGATTTTATTTATGAGGAAGAAGCAGGAGTTCCGTTTATGCTGGAAATAAATACGGTACCCGGACAAAGTGATGCCAG
>DPFD01000104.1:496-5073 GCA_003534175.1 Chitinophagaceae bacterium | reverse complement strand
AGCCTTGGTACTTTTGGTATTTTAAGCTTCAATGGAAACAAAATCATCACTACCAGCGGTGGCGGTGCACTGGCTTCCAACGATGTGGCCCTGATGGATAAGGCCAGAAATTTATCAGCCCAGGCCCGCGAACCCGTTCCCTATTACCTTCATAAGTCTAATGGCTTTAATTACAGACTGAGTAACATTTGCGCCGGCATAGGCCGGGGGCAGATGGAGGTACTGGATGAACGTATCAGCAGGCGCCGACAGATATATGAGTTTTATCAGGAGTCGCTGGCAGATGTAAAGGGGATTACATTTCCCGCAACACCGGAAAATGTTTTTTGCAACCGTTGGCTTACCACGATTTTACTGGATGCCGCGGTACCTGAAGCAAATGAACGCATCCGGGTTGAGCTGGAAAAAGATCAGATTGAAACACGCGCTCTTTGGAAACCGTTGCATCAACAACCCGTTTTCGAAAAGGCGCTGTCTTATACCAATGGAGTGAGTGATGATTTGTATGCAAGGGGATTGTGTTTACCCAGCGGATCGAATCTTACAGATGAAACATTGGAACGTGTGGTAACTAAATTTAAAAAAATTGCAAATGAAGTTTTACGGTAAGAAGTCGTTCAGGCCTTCAGATCTCGTACTCGTTGGCGACCAGATTCTCATTCTGCTCGGCTTGGCGTCTGCTTTGTTCGCTCACTACCGCATTTTAAATATTGCGGAGTTCCCGTTTGAAACTACCCTGTACTTCGGGTTAATACATGTAGGCCTGGGTATACTGGCCTGGATCACATTCGGCGTATATAAAAAAGTAATCCGCTTTTTCAATAGTTCAGATTACCTGAACCTGATAGGAATTGTATTCCTCATCCATGTGCTGAGCGTATTTATCGGTTACTTATTGCCCGCAAAATATCAGCTGCGTCCGGAGGTTTTCCTGATCAGCTTTTTCATTACGTCTATCTACATCACCGGTAGCCGGATGATTATCAGCTACCTGTATACCTACTACCGCAGGGCCAAGAAAATTGGTCCGGAAAAAAGAATTCTAATATACGGAGCTGGTCATTTAGGCGTGTTCCTCAAAAAATCAATTTATAATTCCAGCGACCAGTATAAATTGATGGCTTTTCTGGATGATGATAAAAACAAAATTGGCAGGTTTGTGGAAGGAGTGAAAGTAATTCCTTCGGATGACGGACTGGAAGATTTTGTACGTGAGCATGAAGTTACCGACATCATCATTGCCAATAAATCGCTTACACCTTCCCGTAAGGCTAAGTTTCTGGAAACTACCTTAAAGCTGAACATCCGCATTAAGGAAATCAACTCCATCAAATCGTTGCTCAGCAATTTCAATATTGATAAGCTGGCTTCCATCGACATCAATGATTTGATGAACCGTGAAGTGATTGAGTTGTTCGATAAGCACGTGGCGGATAACCTCGAAGGAAAAACAGTTATGGTAACAGGTGCTGCCGGTTCCATTGGCAGTGAAATTGTTCGCAAGCTGGCCAAACACAATNNCAGAAAGTGCTTTGTATGATTTGCAACAGGAATTGAAGAGAACATATCCGAAAAGTGAATTCCGCTTTATGCTGGTAGATGTGCGCAATGAGGAACTGGTGCGTGAAGTGTTTAAGGCGTATTGCCCGAATTTCATTTATCATGCGGCTGCCTACAAGCATGTGCCTCTGATGGAACAATTCCCATGGCAGGCCGTACAGATTAATATCATGGCTACCTGGCAGATTGTGAAAATGGCCATTGAGTTTAAGGCAGAAAAATTTGTATTCATTTCATCTGACAAAGCCGTGCATCCAACCAGTGTGATGGGAGCTACTAAAAGACTGGCGGAAATTATTGTACAATGCTATTCCTGTCAATCTACCTTCACCAAATTTGCCATCACGCGTTTCGGAAACGTACTGGGGTCCAATGGTTCAGTAGTTCCGTTGTTCAAGAAACAAATACAGCAGGGCGGACCGGTAACGGTAACCCACCCGGATATGACGCGATACTTCATGACCATAGCCGAGGCCTGTCAACTGGTACTCGAAGCTTCTATCATGTCGAAGGGCGGGGAAGTGTTTGTGTTTGATATGGGGCAACCGGTGAAAATTGTAGACCTGGCCAAGAACATGATTCGCCTCGCGGGCTATGTGCCGGTTGTAGACATGCAGATAAAATTCATTGGCGAACGCCCCGGTGAAAAACTGTACGAAGAACTTTTCCTCGAAACAGAAAAGCTGAAAGAAACGCATCATGAAAAAATCATGATTAGTACAGAAGATGAACACGACATTTCAGAAGCAGATCATATTGTTGCCACATTCCTTTCCATGCAATCAAACTGGAATCCGGATGATTACCGAGTGGCCATCAAAAGCCTGCTTCCAGAGTATAAATTAAATTTAACGGTTGATGAAAAATCCGTTATATTGAAGCCTAATTTTATAACCAAAGAGTACAACTATCAANNAATTTTTTTGTTGCTTGCTGAGGCTGCGGTTGGACAAAATGCCAGGTTCTCTCAATTGGGAACATCTACACAAATGTTTAATCCATCCCTTACCGGCCGTTTTGATGGAAAAGCACGTTTCGGTGCATTGTACAGCATTCAGGAATCTGATTTTGCTACTACCCACCATCAGAATGCCTTTCTGGAATATAAATTCGGAAAGTACCGTTCCTCCGGAGATGAAGATTACCGATATGTGGCAAAAACCGATGGTAAGAAAGTAACCGCAGAAGCTAAAGATAAAATCACCGAGCCAAGTTCAAACAGGCCCGCAGGATATTGGGCCGCCGGGCTGAACTACTACCGTTATGGCCATAGCGATATGCCTATTACCGGTGAATTTTATTCTGCATCCATTGCCCGTCACTTCTATCCAAAACGCAATAAGTATTGGGGATTGGGCGCTCAGGTAACATATGCCAAAGGTAAACTTGATGAAACCGATGGTATGAAATACGATCGCGAAATTTCCGGTAACGGTTTCACTTATCCTTACGGAACACCGGGTGGCAGGATTGGCGATAACAGCTATGTAGACTTTAACGTTGGAGGTTACTATGGTATGGTTACCGAACCCGTAGCATTTGAAATTGGTGGTGCCATGTATCACCTGTTCTATCCCAAAAATGATATCGTAGGGCAGGATGATGAAAAGAAATTACGCCACCGCGTAACCGCACACTCTATGTTGCGCCTCCGCCTGAACAACAAGTGGGGCATCGTACAGAAAAACTATTACTGGCAGGAAGGCATGTATCTGCGCAGCCGTCGCTTTAATGCCGACAGTATGCACATCGATGATTTCTGGGCCGGTTTGGAATTCTACAAAACTCAGCCTGAGAAAAATATAAACTTCAGTTTCGGTTTGTACACCCGTTCTTTCCGTACAGTAATGCCTTATGCTAACTTGTACCTTGGAAAAGTAGTGAACCTACGCGCATCATACGAGCAGCCACTCAATTTCGGAAAGTACAATGCATACACTGCACAAAGACTGGAACTGGCGCTGATACTTAGCTATAAGAAAAACACCAACCCCGGAACAGAATTTTATAGAAAAGTAAACTTTTGGTAAAATAACCCACTTAAAATAAGAAATGAAAAAATTAGTAATCCCTGCATTGGCATTGATGGTGTCCGGTACCGTATACGGACAAACGCCATTGGAAAATTTAGGAAGCCAGGTGAACTCGGCTTATCCTGAAGCCAGGCCAACCGTTTCAGCAGACGGAAAATTGCTGTATTTCGTAGTGGAAGGAAACCCCAAGAACACGAATTACAAAAATGATAAAAAAGCGCAAGACGTTTGGTTCAGCGAAAAGGCTGCCGATGGTACCTGGGGACAGGCACAGCAGGCACCGCCCGTAATCAATGCACTGAACGATAACGCCGTTTTCTGGATTGCACCCGATGGCAACCGTATGATGATTCGTGGAGCTTTCGATAATGGAAAGTATGTGGGTCGCGGTGTTTCAATGGTGTACAAAGAAGCAGGCGGATGGTCAGCTCCGCAAAAACTCGATATCCCCGGATACGAGCAGCTGTCGAAAGATATGTACTCCGGCGCCTTCATGGCCAGCACCGGTAAAACTATTCTGTTTTATCTGTCAGAAGAAAAAAATGCATTCGTAAATGATATCTATGTTTCTCACCTCGACACCGATGGCAAATGGTCGAAGCCTGAATCTATCGGCAGTGATGTGAATACATTTGAATACGACGAAATTTCACCCTTTCTCGCTGCAGATAATGTAACACTCTATTTTTCGAGTAACCGTAAAGGTGGGGCAGGCTCTCACGACATCTGGATGACACGCCGCCTCGATTCTACCTGGAAAAAATGGAGTACGCCGGTAGCATTGAAAGCCCCCGANNGTCAAAAGGATGGGATGCATATTTTGCACTGGATGCCACCGGTGAATATGCCTATATGGCCACATCTGAAGGTTCAGCAAATAATCAGCCTGACCTTGTAAAGGTTAAGCTGGATGATCAGTCTAAACCCAATGCCGTGGTGTTGATGTTTGGTAAAGTATTACATGCCGGTGATAACACTCCAGTG
>DPFD01000104.1:0-458 GCA_003534175.1 Chitinophagaceae bacterium | reverse complement strand
GGAAACATCTACTCAAACCCCGATGGAACCTACAAAATGGTATTGCCATACGGTGGTAAGTATGTAGTGAAAACAACAGCCGACAGTTTCAATCCGCTCACCGATACCATCGACCTCACCAATCCGGATGGATATAAAGAAATTCATCGCGATCTCTACCTCACTNNGTGTGATTGATCCGGAAGGTGGCAAGGATGGCGACCGCAAGCGCATGGATGAAATTTCTGAAGATGATATTCTGGAAGAAGGTGAAACGGTTTCACTGGATAACATCCTGTTTGTATTTGCTAAACACTACATCCAGGCAAGCTCAATTGAAGAACTGAACCGACTGGTACGCCTGATGAAAGCGAATCCGGGTATGCACATTGAACTGGCAGCGCACACCGACTGGATTGGCAGCAAATCAGATAACCTCAAACTTTCTAAAGATCGTGCTACTGCCGTGAAAGAATATC
>DPFD01000102.1:8805-9139 GCA_003534175.1 Chitinophagaceae bacterium | reverse complement strand
CCTTAAAGCGTTGGGCGTTATCCTTTATCCGGTCGATACTGATATACATCTCTCCACTCACCGTACCCTTTTCTTCGCTAAGGTTAAAGGTGATGATATCGGTATAATCGTGGTGGTTCAGGTATTGCTGGTTGATCTGGAGGAGGAAGTCGTCGGTACAAAACACAAAGCTCAGCGGACCTGGCGTATACTTTTCGGAGCGAATGATATCCTGCAAGAAGGATTTGAGCAACCGAATGTGCCGGATGCGTACCGGGGTTTGATAATTAAATTGAATCATTGTTTCTAAATTCGAAAATATAAAACAAATGGATAGGATACCTTTGCAGATATC
>DPFD01000102.1:0-8765 GCA_003534175.1 Chitinophagaceae bacterium | reverse complement strand
CGCATTACAGCTTTCTCCAGTGAGGAGTTGTTTTTAAAGCTGATGGAAATGGGTTGTGTACCCGGTGAAATTGTGACGGTGAATCAGATTGCCCCACTCAAAGACCCTATCTCTATAACCGTTTCGGGTTATCAGCTCAGTTTGCGACTGAACGAAGCGGATCAGGTGCTTGTTGAAGAATGCTAATACCTTGCTGTTATGAACATCGGATTATACTTTGGGTCGTTCAACCCCATCCATCATGGCCACCTCATTATTGCCAATCATATTGTGCAAACCATGCCGCTGGATGAAGTATGGTTTATCGTTTCTCCTCAAAACCCGTTTAAACCCGCAGCCACCCTGCTCAACGAAAACCACCGGTACTTTCTGGTGCAGGAAGCTATTGAAGGAGAACACCGACTGAAAGCCAGTAATGTAGAATTCCATCTGCCCAAACCCTCCTATACCATCCATACCCTTACCTACCTGCAGGAACAGTACCCGAAACACCGGTTTCATGTCATTATGGGCAGCGATAGTTTCCAAAACATTACCCGGTGGAAAAACGGCGAACTCATCCTCAAAAATTACCCCATCATCATTTACAAACGCCCGGGCTTTGTGGTTGAACCCGTAGAAGGCGCACACATCACCATTGCTGACGCGCCGTTGCTTGAAATTTCGTCTACGCATATCCGTGAGTTAATCAAACGGAATCAGTCTATCCGCTACCTCGTACCCGATGCAGTGATCCGGGAAATTGAAAAAGGGATGTATTACAAAAAATGATTCAGGAAAGCGCACCGGCAATCATGCATACCAGTACAATAACGGGAGCGGGTACACGAGAATAACGAAGCAGTAAAAAAGTGGCGGATATAACGCCAAGCTGTATCATAAAATCTCTTGTATCTATCGTGTGGCGTATGTTTCCCATGATGTACATGGCCGCCGCAAACATATATCCTACCACCACCGCATGAATACCTTCCAGCGCGCGGTACACCACCACATACTTTTTCAGATACTGCCACACCGGAAAAAAGAACAGTACCAATAACGCACTCGGCAGAAAAATAGCTACCGTACCAATGGCACATCCAATCAGTTGCATCGTTTTACCCTCATCCTTCATAATCACCCCGCCGGTGTAAGATGCCACCGAAAATACGGGTCCGGGTACGCCGCGAACCCCCCCATAACCCGTGAGCAGTTCATCGCGGGGAATGCGGATGGCATTCGGATTTTTTTCCTGTACCCGTGTGGCATCCGGGCGTGCCACATACTGATCCAGCATCATAGGCAACAAAACATCTCCCCCGCCAAATACCAGGCTTCCAAAACGGTAAAAGTTTTCAAACATGTTGTAAGCCTTGCGGTGTTCCCATTCCTGCTTTCTGGCCGTTTCACTCAAAATCCCGGCTACCGCGAAAATGAATACAAACAACCAGATGTTGGTCCACCGCACCTGCCGGGGCTTAATCACCTCCTTCTCAGGAATACGCCGGTTGCTGAAGTTGGTCACAATGCCGCCCAATACAATCAGTACCGGAAGCATCCAGGGCATTTTGAAATAATAGAAACTGATGGCCGCTGACAACAGCATCACCACCCAGGTAATTAAATTTTTAACCGAAACCTTCAACGCTGTGAAGGAAGCATACACCAGAAAACCAACCGCCATGGGTTGTACGAAGCGAAATAGCCTGGAAGCTACCTCACTGTCGTTTCCTGTCATGAAAAACGAAATGGCGCCCATTAAGATGCTGGCGGGCAAAATCCAAATCAGGAGCGTTAAAACAGCTAATAAGAGTCCACCCCGTTTATACCCAATCAGGGTTAGTGTTTGGGTGGAGGATGCTCCGGGTATAATCTGGCAGAAGGTGTTGTAATCAATCAGCTCAAGTTCAGTAACATCGCGGCGCTTATGCACAAAGGTTTTCATCATCATGCCCAGGTGAGCCTGCGGACCACCAAAAGCAGTGAGTGTGTACCTTAAAACTGCCTTCAGAAAAGGGATGTGACGAATCAGGGCCAACTATATGTACATGGTTTATTTCTTTAAACCGATTTCCCGTAACCGTTCATCGAGGTATTCACCGGCAGTAGCATCTTCATACGCCTTGGGATGGGCCTCATCAATGCAACTCTCGAGGCAGCGCAAACTCATGCTGCTCTTCGGATGCAGGAAAAACGGAATGGAAAAACGGCTGGTGTGCCACAATTCACGCTTCGGATTTACCACGCGGTGTGTAGTACTGCGCAGTTTGTTGTTGGTTAAACGTTGCAACATATCGCCCACGTTTACCACAATTTGCTCGGGCAGCGAGGTTACCGGTACCCATTCATTTTGCTTGGTGAGGATTTCGAGTCCGTCGGCCGAAGCACCCACCAGCAACGTAATCAGGTTGATATCCTCATGCTGTTCAGCACGGATAGCACTCTTAGGTTCCTGGGTAATGGGCGGATAATGTATTGCCCTCAGTATAGAATTTCCGTTGTGTACAAATTCATCAAAATAATGCTCATCGAGGTTCAGGTATAAGGCAATAGCCTGCAACAAGGCTTTACCCGATTGTTCAAACGCCCGGTAAGCGTTCTCAAAGGTGGGGTTGAACTGTTTTACCTGCTCTACCTGCACATTCGGAGGGTATTCCTCTTCCTTAAAACCATCGCGGGGTACCTGACCATACTGGAAAAATTCCTTCAAATCGGGTGCATCACTTCCCTTGGCATGTTCTTTACCGAAACTAGTATATCCGCGCTGACCGGCCAGCTCAGGAATTTCATAGCGCTTTTTCTGTTCCAGCGGAAGCGAGAAAAACTCCTGCACATACTGGTACAGGTGCCCAATCAATTCATCGGGAATACCATGGTTCTTTACTGCAACAAATCCAACTTCTTCGTATGCTTTACCCAGCTTTTGAACAAAGTCAGACTTACGGGCCGGGTCACCACTTAAAAAATCGGCCAGATCAACGGTAGGAATTGCCATAATCAGTTAGTTTTAGTAATGAAGGGCGATAAAATTATTAATAAATTTTAGTTTACAAACTTTATTTATTGATGAACCTTATAATCCGTGTCGGGCACTAATCTCCAGCATACGGTCTATCGGCAGTTTGGCACGAAGCCTTAACGGTTCGGGCATAATGATTTCCGGCTGCTCGTACTTCATGCAGAGGTATAACTTTTCCAAAGTATTCAGCTTCATGTACGGGCATTCATTGCAGGCACAGGCATTGTTGGGCGGAGCCGGAATGAAGGTTTTGTGTGGACTAGACTTTTCCATCTGGTGGAGAATACCCGTTTCCGTTACCACGATGAAAGAAGTGGCAGGATCTGTTTGGGTAAACTTCAGCAATCCGGTGGTGCTTCCAATAAAATCAGCCAGAGCCAAAACCGGTTCCTCACATTCAGGATGAGCAATTACTTTTGCTTCAGGGTGGCGGAGTTTGAGTTGCTGGAGTTTTTCAACACTGAAAATTTCATGCACCATACAGGCTCCGTTCCAGAGGAGCATGTTACGGCCGGTTTTTTTATTCAGATAAGCCCCGAGGTTTTTATCAGGTGCAAAAATGATGGGTGTTTCTTCCGGAATAGATTCAACAATTTTCTGTGCATTGCTGGAGGTGCAGATGTAATCGCTCAGGGCTTTTATTTCTGCACTGCAATTGATGTAGGTAACCACTACATGATCGGGATGCTTTTCCCTGAAAGCCTTGAATAGCGCCGGGGGAGCCGAATCGCTCAGCGAGCATCCTGCTTTCAAATCAGGAAGTACCACCTTTTTGGATGGATTGAGAATTTTAGCGGTTTCTGCCATAAAGTGTACGCCGGCAAAAACAATCATATCAGCTTCGGTACTCTGTGCCTTCTGCGCCAGTCCCAGGCTGTCGCCTATGTAATCAGCAACATCCTGAATATCGGGCTCCTGATAGTAGTGCGCCAGCACAATCGCATTTTTTTCTTTTTTCAGTTTTTCAATTTCTGCAAAAAGATCAAGGGAAGGATCCACCGGTATATCGAGGTATCCTTTTTCTTCCAATGTATGTGGTGTGTGAATATCTGACATAATATATATTAATACATATTTTATTTAAAACCGGCTACTATTATTAGGAGTGTGTATTTGTGGAAACTTCACCGGACAATTATTTTGTAAAGTTAAACACTTTACTTTATCCACTTCCAATCCCCGCTGCATTCACATTTTAAAAAATATGTTATGATGTACGCCTGCGATATTGTATACATTTCCTTCACTTTTCAGATGCCGTGTGAATATCTCTTCCTTTTATAAAAAGGGGATAATTAAAATGCAAAAAGGCTGTTTACAATTGTGGGATAAATCCTGATAAGTCGGGCATTATCTACCCAAAAAAATCAGCCAGCCGTTTTTGGGGAGGTTATACACCAATTCTGCCTGAGCGGCTTTGTAGAAAAAGCGGGTTTATACACAGCTTTTGGGTACAGCGTGAATAATGATGTGGATGAAGCTTTTTTATATACTATATATATAGGTCTCCGTTTATATCCCAAGGCAATGGTTTGGCGGGATGAAACCCTTCGTTTTTTAATCATTATTCTATAAACTGAATACCCTTCTGAATTTGATGCGTTTTCCACAATTTGTTGAACCGGTAAATTCCCCTATTTTTGCCCTCCAAAATTTAACTAAGGTATATATGCAGATTATTCAAACCATCCGGGAAAAGGGTGCGGTAATAGTAATAGTGGTAATCACACTGAGTTTAATTGGTTTTATTCTGATGGATTCCAGCCAGAGTGGCGGCATCTTCAATCCTATCTCCACCACCGTGGGTAAAGTGAACGGCGAAGAGATTGAGCTAAATGAATTTAACCGTAAAGCGCGGATGGCAGAAGAGATGGAGCGTCAGCGTACCGGACAAAACCCCACCGGTGCCCGTACCTATCAGATCAGGGAAGAAACCTGGAACCAAATGGTGGCCGAACAAATTTTCTTTTCGGAGTCTGATAAACTGGGAATTGATTTTACCTCCAAAGAGCTTTCACATATATTATTATCCAACGATCCTCAGAATCCGTTGTTACAGGAACAAGCTCTGCGCGATCCTGCCACCGGTAAGCTGAATATTGAAGAAGCACAGAAAGTGATTGCCAACATCAAAAAACTGAAAGGCGAGCAAAGAGAAAATATTGATGTACAATTATTGAATCCGCTGAAGTTATCATCCCGCGTAGCGAAATACACCGGTATGTTGAATGCAAGTGCTTATTATCCGAAGTGGATGCAAAAGCGCGATGAAGATCAGGCACAGCAGTTTGCACAAATCAGTTATGTAAGCATTCCTTATTACGAATTTCCCGACAGCACCTTTAAAGTAACGGATGAAGAAATCAATAAGTATGTACAGCGCAACAAGGTGATGTTTAAACAGGAAAAAGGAAAGATGATTTCTTACGTTACTTTCAGCCAGCTTGCCACACGTGAAGATAGCGTGCGTACGGAAACATCTTTACAGGAATTGAAACCTGCTTTTGAAGCAGATACCACACCGGCCGTTTTTGTTGCTAAAAATATGTCGGTGATTGAATACGAAGACAGCTACAAACCTGCTGCCCGTTTTCAGTCTGCTTACGCAGGTAACATCATCCTGCAACCCGTAGGAACTGTTTTTGGTCCGTATGCTGAAAACAACAACTACGTGCTTGCAAAACTGATAGGTACTAAAATGTTACCGGACAGTGTACGTTCTAAACACATCCTCATCGTAACCAACGATATCCAAACCGGTGAAGTGGTGCGTGATGAAGCATCTGCCAAAAATCTGGCCGATAGTTTACTGAACGTGATCAATGCCGGTGGAGATTTCACCGCACTGGCTGCACAGTTTTCTGCCGATGGAAGTAAAGATAAAGGCGGAGACCTGGGAACCTATGGTTTTGGAGCCATGGTGCCGGAGTTCAACGATTTCACTTTCAACAATGCGCCCGGAACACGGGGTGTGGTTAGAACACAGTTTGGTTACCACGTAATTGAAGTAACACAGCAAAAGAATTTTAATCCCGCATATAAAATTGCATTTGTAGCCAAGGAAATTATTCCGGGCGAAGCCACCATTAATGCGGCGAGCCTGAAAGCAACTAAGGCATCCGGATTGCAGGGCGGTGCTAAAACACTGGCGGAATATGCTACCAAAAACGGACTGACACTGGTTGAACATCCGCAAGTGGTAAAAGAAAACGATTATACCGTAGGAAGTTTGCAGGATGCACGCCAATTGGTGCAGTGGGTGAATGAAGCGAAAGTGGGTGCAGTGAGCGAGCCTTTCACCATTGGAGAAGATTTTGTAGTGGCCACTGTGGTAAAAGCGTATGAAGAAGGATTGCAGGATGCTGCCACCGCACGCATGGGTGCAGAACCTATGATTCTGAAAGAGAAGAAAACAGAAATGATTGTAAAGAAGATCGGCGAAAAACCAACCCTGGAATCTGCCGCTGCTGCGTATGGTAAAACCATTCAGCAGGCGGGTGCCGATTCTACCCTCACGCTGAACAGCCAGGTGGTAACCGGTTTAGGTGTTGAACCTAAGTTGGTAGGTGCCGCGTTCAACAAAGCATATACCACAGCTCCTTCTCCTGCCTTTGGCGGAACTTCGGGTGTGTTTGTGATTAAGGTAGATAACATTGCCAGCAAAGAACCCATGACAGAGGAAGCTAAAAAGGCCATGGAAAACAATCGCATGAATGCACTGCGTAATGCCAATGGCGGATGGTATGAAAGTCTGCGTAAAATTGCGAATATTAAAGACACACGCAGCAAGCATTTCTAATACGTTTGTAAAAAGATATCAACCCGGGATTTTGTCCCGGGTTTTTTTATGCCGGTAAACACGGTTTGGAGGCAGAACCACTGAAAAAGGATTGCTTAACTTTGCAGTATGAATGGAGAGATTGTAAATAAAGTGGCCGCGAGCGGCATTGTAACGATTGACCCCGCCGCGTTTATTCCCGAGCCGGGCATAGTGGAGTTTGATTTGAAACCCTTTTTATTCATGGGGTTGATATTAAAGGAAAAAGATTTCAGGGAGGCATTAAAAAACCTGGACGTTACACCCTATCAGCAGGTATTGGTAACCGTTACCTGCTCTGCCGATGCTATTATTCCACAATGGGCTTTTATGCTTGCGGCCAGTACGTTGCAACCGCATGCCAGGGCGGTGTATTTTGGAACAGCTGCTCAGGCTGCCGAACAATATATGCTGCAACAGATTGATCAGATGGATACACAACCCTATGCCGATGTACGCATTGTATTGAAAGGTTGTGGAGATGCAGCCATTCCGGCTTCGGTGTATGTGGCGTTAACCCGTAAACTACAGCCGGTGGTTAAAAGTTTAATGTATGGTGAGCCTTGCAGCACCGTGCCGGTATACAAAAAGAAATAACGCCTACAACATCAAAACCAACCCCGGCGTTTAAAAATTACAATCATCCCAATGGGAACCACCAGCATAATGGCAACGGAAATAAAGAAACCCCATTGATTGTGCAGCAGGGGGATGCGGTCGAAGTTCATTCCAAAAATGCCACCTACAACGGTTGCCGGTGCCAGCAGANNTTGCAGACAGGTAACAATGGCCATTACCTTCATTACTTCGTTGAGTTTCAGGTTTACATTGCTGAGGTATAAATCCTGCAGGTTAATGACCATATCGCGATAGTTTTCAGCAAGGTCGTTGGCCTGAATAATATGGTCGTACACATCTTTAAAATATTTCTCAGTACGTACCTCAATGAGGTCAGTATCGCTGCGGAGTANNATGAGTTCGCGCACGGGGGCAATGTTGCGTTTCAGCACAATCATTTCCTTTCGGATTTGCGTGATGTGTGCGAGGCTGCGGGTGTTGGGCGAGCGAATCACTTCTTCTTCCAGTAATTCAATATTTTCACCCAGTCGTTCCATCACCAGGTAGTAGTGATCTACAATGGCATCGATGAGGGCATAGAACAGGAAGTCTGCACCATTTTGCCGCAGCTTACTTTCCGGAATTTTTAATTTATCCCGGATCTGCTGAAAAACATCTTTTTCAGGCACTTCCTGAAACGACAGCACAAAACGTTTGCCCAATACGAGGCTCACCTGCTCGGTTTCAACGGTTTTGGTTTCTTCATTGTAATACATCATACTCAGCAAACAAAATAGCAGTCCGTTGATTTCATCCATTTTGGGCCGTTGGCCACGGCTGAGAATATCCTCCATAATCAGCGGATGAATACCATAGTGTGTACAGATTTTTTCAACGCCTGATTTATCGAGTCCATCCACATTAATCCAGCTAATGCAGGAGGATTCTGCCCCGGCAAAAGCCTCTTCAACTGTATGTAAACGGTTAAAGGCGTGGTGCAACGTATCATAATCTATCTGATATATTTCAGGATGCACGGGCGAAGTTCGTTCGGGTATAACGGTAGGGTTTACACGAAGTACATCCTTGGTGCGCAACAAACTAAAAGGTTGCAATAAGTAATCAAAGTATGATTTATTCTTTTTCATGGCCGCTGTGAAAATACAACACTTATAAACCACATTGTTTCAATGCAGCTTTTTCATCTGTATAAAACATAAGCGTTACGATGTGTGAAAAGCCGGCTGCATCATACTGGGCACCCGTGGCGCTACGGTTTTCATACTCAGCAATCATCCACACTTTGCGTTTGCCCGGCAACTGCAAAGTATAGCGGTGTACGTTGAAGATAAACCCGTCTAAACAAACTGTTTTTTCCGAGAGTACTTG
>DPFD01000216.1:555-4659 GCA_003534175.1 Chitinophagaceae bacterium | reverse complement strand
GCAGGGAATTGTAAATTTTGAAAGTCTGGCCGGTTTCTTTAGCCACATTATTCACTCTGAAATAAGGTTCATTGGTATTCTCATCGTACAACACAGCATGACGATGGGAGAAGGTACCGCGTTTCACATCCTGTCCGCTCATGCGCACATTCTTGTTTTCAGCCAGTAAACTTCCATAAGCGAGCAATTCTCCGGTAGCCCAGTCGATTTTACCTTCGGCATTCAGGAGTTTGATTTTATCCTGAAGCAGTTTATCCACTTTACGCAATGGTTTGAATCCCTCGGGAATTTCCATCAGTGCATTGAAATACTTCATCAGTTCCTCTTTACTGATAGCGGTAACCGGTGAGGCAACAAAATCTTCCGGAGTGGCTTTGCGTAAACTTTGCCACCATTTTTCCGGTTGCTGATACGTATAGGGAAGACGTTTTTGCTTTACTTCGTCTAGGCGTTCCTGTAACCCCTGCACAAAATCCTTTTCCATTTCACGAGCCAGTTCCTTTGCATCGGGTTCACCGTTTTCCATGAGGAAGTTGGTGTACATTTCGCGCGGGTTGGGATGTTTATCAATCAGCCCGTACATCTGAGGTTGAGTGAACTTAGGTTCATCCCCTTCATTGTGTCCGTGGCGGCGATAGCACACCATATCTATGAAGATGTCGGATTTAAACCTGTTTCTGAAAGCCGTGGCAATCTGAGCTACTTTTACTACGGCTTCTGCATCATCTCCATTCACGTGAAACACGGGGGCTTCAACCATAGAAGCCAGAGAAGTGCAATAGGTGGCGCTTCGGGCATCATCCAAATCCGTTGTAAACCCAATCTGGTTGTTGATTACATAGTGAATGGTACCGCCAACGTGGTAACCCTTCAGCTGACTCATTTGTAATCCTTCATACACTACACCTTGTCCGGCAACAGAAGCATCTCCATGGATAATAATGGGTAACACTTTGCTGTATTGCTGGTTGTATAATAAATCGGCTTTACTGCGGGCGAATCCCCAAACCACCGGAGCAACTGCTTCGAGGTGAGAAGGGTTGGGAGTTAATTTAAGGTTCATCTTCTTACCGCTCAGGGTTTCAACTTCGCTGCTGAAACCGAGATGATATTTCACATCACCGGACCCCATGGTTGAGTCTGCGGGTGAATCCCCTTCAAACTCTTTAAAAATTTGTTCATAGGTTTTACCCATGATGTTTGCCAATACATTTAAGCGACCACGATGGGCCATCCCAATCACAATTTCTTCCACATCCTGTTCAGCGGCTGTTTGTATGATGGCATCCAGGGCGGTGATGGTATTTTCTCCGCCTTCGAGGCTGAATCTTTTTTGGCCTACATATTTTGTATGCAGAAATTTTTCAAACATAACACCCTGATTCAATTTTTGCAGGATGCGTTTCTTTTGTTCCACCGGTACTGGCTCATGGAATGTTTTTTCGATAGCCTGGGTAAGGAAATCGAGTTTTTCTTTATCGCGAATGTACATGAACTCCACACCAACGTGTCCGCAATATGTTTTATGCAGGAATTGCAGGATGTTCCGCAATGACGTTTTACCAAGCCCAAGGTGATTTCCTGCTTCAAAAGCAGTATCCAGGTCGGCTTCGGACAAATTAAAATCAGAAAGATTCAGGCGGGCCTGATGGTCTTTCCTTTTTTTCAGCGGGTTAATTTCTGCCAGCAGGTGACCACGGTGTTTATACCCGAGGATGAGGGCATATACAGCAAACTCTTTCAATAGATTTCCTGTGGCCGGGGCGGATCCGTTTACAGCTACGGGGGCTGATCCGGCGGTTACGGCAAAATCAAAACCCTGAAAGAACTTTTTAAGTTCGGGGTCTACAGATTCCGGATTTTCAACAAAATCTTTATAGAGGTTTTCGATGTAAGAGGGATGCGCACTGGTAATAAACTGAAAATCCTTCATGATCTCGATATGGTTTAATGGGATAGAGCGTTCAATTTGTGTGCAAATATCGTCCTTTATCTATTATAAAACGAACCTGTTTAAACGTATTCGGCACTTAATTGCGGATTTAACGAAATACTGATTTTCCGTATTATGCCGGGGCTGACAGGTAGTGATGATTTTCTGTGAAAGCATGTCTGGAAATAAAAAATAAAATATTGCGGAAATTTAAAAAATACCCATTATCTTTGCAGCNNGCAGCCCAAAATTCATTTTAATGGCAAATCATTCAGCTACCAAAAAAGATGTCCGTCAGAGTGCAAAGCGAAACGAGCGCAACCGTTATTACGGAAAAACAACCCGTAATGCTATTCGCGATTTGCGTGCCATCAGTGAACCATCTGCTGCTGCGGCTAAAATGCCTTCTGTAAGTTCTATGATAGACAAACTGGCTAAGCGTGGAACGATTCACAAGAACAAAGCTGCCAATTTAAAGCGTAAGTTAGCGTTGAAAATCAATGCTTTAGCTAAGTAATTGATTTAATCTTCACAATATATTTCAGCGGACTGTTTTACAGTCCGCTTTTTTATTTTATGAAATGCCGGTGTGAGGTTGAAAAGATAAAAAAAAAGGGGTTGATTCAGCAGGAATACACTACCTTTGCATCCCCTTACAAAAAGGGATATTAAATCATATTTTAAAAACAGGTAAAATGAGCAACTACGAATTGATGGTGATTTTTACCCCTGTGCTTTCTGAGGAAGAGTTTAAAACTGCTCAGAAGAAATACGAGGCGCTGGTGAAAGAACACGGCGGAGAAGTATTGGGCACAAATCCATGGGGACTGAAATCACTGGCGTATCCGGTAGCCAAGAAAACCACAGGGTTGTATTGGATTATGGAGTACAAGGCGCCAACCAGCTTCAATGAAAAGTTGAAAATTCAGCTTTTGCGTGACGAATCAGTAATGCGTCACATGTTCACTGTACTCGACAAATACGCCGTGGAGTACAATGCCAAAAAGAGAAGTGGCGTACATTCAGGAACTGAAAAAACGGAGGCATAATTTATGGCAAAGTCAAATGAGATCAAGTATCTGACAGCAATTAAAGCTGAGAACCGGCCAAAGAAATATTGCCGTTTCAAAAAAATGGGCATCCGTTATATTGATTATAAGGATGCGGATTTCCTGAAAAAATTCCTGAACGAGCAGGGCAAATTATTGCCACGCAGAATTACCGGTAACTCGCTGAAGTTTCAGCGTAAGGTAAGTGAAGCCGTAAAGAAGGCTCGTCAGATGGCGATATTGCCGTATGTAACCGACCTTTTAAAATAAGCGGAGATGCAAGTAATACTTATACAGGATGTAAACAACCTGGGTGGTGTAAACGAACTGGTAACGGTTAAGCCCGGATACGGACGCAACTACCTTATTCCCAACAAATTTGCGGTAGAGGCTAACCCTTCTAACCTCAAAATGATGGAAGAGAAAAAGAAGCAATTTGAAAAGAAAGAAGCCAAATTACTGGCTGAAATCAACAACGTTATTGCTACTTTACAAGACGGTATGATTAAGGTTGGAGCGAAAACCGGTACAAGTGGTAAGATCTTCGGTAGTGTAACTTCCGTTCAGATTGCCCGTGCCATCCGTGACCAGAAAGGTTATGAAATTGACCGACGCCGCATCACCATTCTGGATGATGTGAAGGAACTGGGTACTTTCAAGGCTTCCATTGACTTTGGCAATGGAAACACCACAGAGATTGATTTTGAAGTAGTTGGAGATTAATTTCCCACTTCAAACGATATGCAGGCCATCTTATTTAAAAGATGGCCTTTTTTTATGGGTAAAAAATAGTATAATATCAAAAAACATGCATTACATTTGTATCGCTTTAATGGTTTAGGTCTTTCATGGTTGGCTGAGTTATTTCTTTTTTGAATTCTTTCAGTTCATTGTAGCATAAATCATTACGGTCTTATTTAATTTTTCAAATTTTTTTTGCAATGAACATTTATGTTGGAAACCTCAGTTGGTCAATGACAGATGAAGATCTGACCAACCTTTTTACCCAGTACGGTTCTGTAACCAGTGGTAAAATTCTTAAGGACAAAATGAACGGCCGTTCAAAAGGCTTTGGTTTTGTTGAAATGGAAGACGATGAAGCAGCTCGTACTGCCATCGCAA
>DPFD01000216.1:0-498 GCA_003534175.1 Chitinophagaceae bacterium | reverse complement strand
GATTCAAAAAAGGCGGCTATGGCGGCGGTGGAAACCGTGGCGGTGGTTATGGCGGCGGAAACCGTGGCGGTTATGGCGGCGGCGGACGTGATTATTAATCTAACGCTTTAAACAAATACAAAAGCTATCTGGAAACAGATAGCTTTTTTTATGTGAGTTAAGTTTTAAATACTACACGCCCGCAAGTGCGGGATACAGATTAGAGAAATTCGTTGTAAAACCTCACCAAATCTTTATTGGTAATAATTCCTACCAAAATACCATCGTTACAAACCGGGAGGGATTGAAAATGGCCTTTAGATAAAATTGAAAATGCTTTTTCCACTGTATCATCGGGAGCGAGACTAACAGGATCTGAGGTCATAACTTCACGCATGGCAAATTTTTCATCCATGCCGGCAAAGTCTTTCGCTCCGGAGGATAGATGCTTGTATGTAAAGGCGATCATATCATTGATGCTTAAAATTCCAATTAACCGGTCAGCGAAAGTAATAGGTA
>DPFD01000109.1:2541-3070 GCA_003534175.1 Chitinophagaceae bacterium | reverse complement strand
TTGAGAGCGCTGGTACTCGGAGATGATTTAACAGCTCCTGCTGCCGGAAAAGCCCACATCCGTTTCCTGCACCTGTCACCTGATGCTCCAAATGTGGACATTGAACTGGCAAGAACCGGTGCATCTTCCATCAACCTGACGAATATTCCTTACGTAGGACCCACTCCGGCAGCGAACCTGAACGTGTTTACTCCGGTAGATGCTGGTGACTACACTGTAAATGTAAGAGCAGCAGGTACTTCTCCGGTTGTACTCACTGCCCCACTCACTTTTACCGCAGGTAAAATCTATACTATTTATGCAAGAGGTTTACTGGCCAATGGCGTAGGCACTGCCGATGGTTTAGGAGCTTCTGTTATACTGCACAACTAAGTTTTTTTGGGATTTCATAATTGAAGGTGGTCAGTTTAATCCGTGCCTTTTTCTTACCCGTTCTACAAAAGGGGATGTTTTTACATCCTCTTTTTTTTGCGTAATGCTGGCTTACATCTGATAAATTCTATTGATCCTGCTTATTTCAACAACCATC
>DPFD01000109.1:0-2535 GCA_003534175.1 Chitinophagaceae bacterium | reverse complement strand
TTGCGCCAGTGAAATCCTCACCTGCACACCCGCCCGCGTGTTGATAGTTGGGGCACTCGATGAAATATAAGGGGTTACCCGGCGTTGATCGAAATAGAGTTTGATGTTGATCCGGTTGTTGAGGAAGTAATCAATCGTGGGACTAATCGTTATCTCCTTACTTCCACCGGTAGCAAAGTTATTGTCTTGATCTAACCGGCTGTTGGCATTCACGTTGTCGCGTATACGAAAATCAATCCTGAAATTGATTTCATTGTCGAGCTTACCTTTTCCATCCTTATCGAGGAACTTAGGCAGCATTAATCCTCCCAGCAGTTTCAATCCCCGCTTTCTGAAACCACCTCCAATTACAAACTCTGTGGAGCGCACCTCACTCAACTGATAATCGTAGAGACTTAAACTCAGCTGACGCGATTTTGAATATTCGAATCGCAACTGCAACTGATTCTTCGTCATGAAATCGAATCCGATCAATGGTGAGAACTGCTCCTGGATGGTTACGTTCGGCACCAGGAAATACGGCACGAAGTTCCCCGACACCGTATCTATAAATGAAGGATACCCAAACTGCGATACATCCTGATATAACAGGGCAGATGTAAACCCGTTCATACTAAGGCTACCCGTATACCCGTGGGTGATATTGAATGAGTTGAAAATTTTCTCAATGGGTTTAATCCGCGTTAATCCGCTGTAATCCAGTTTCCAGTTGGGTTTGGGCAGAATAGACCGGAATGGATTGGAACGTATATTCGGATTGCTTTGTTTAATCAATCCCACTTTATTCGGATCCTGCCCGGTATACGCTGCAATGAATGAAGGTATCAGCACATCCACAGCATATTTACCATATCCCACATAATATCCATCCGGATTTACGGCACCACCCGTATACGGATTTAGTTGTCCGAGTCTTTGTGATAAGATGATTCGGTTATCCTGGAATTTTTTAAACGTTTCAGATACCCGGTTGGGATCGAATTTTCCAAACAAGGTTTTGAACGCGATGTAACTCACATCAAATCCGCCGCCTGCATATGGATTCAGGTGCATGAACTTGCGATCGGTACCACCCGATGTATCAATATAACGGAAGGTTTCACTGTAGTTTTTGGTAAAGGTTTTATTCAGGTTTACTGTAATCATTAAATCGCGTACGGGTTCAATTTGAGCAGATAAAGTAATGCGCTGATCAAAATTCTGCTGGAACATGGAGTTGAAATTCGTGTCTAGTGTGATCACTCCCTGACGCGCCTTTCGGTTCAGCCAATTGGTATCGGGCTGATATCCCATAATAAAATCAAAACCCGGCTGCATGCTGCCGAAGTTCATACCAACGTGCTTCGTACTGTCCATGTAACCCGGCAACCTGGTATTTCCGGTTTCTGCAATCGTGAAGTTGGCCTGCTTCACACTGGTGAGTAGCTTACCCAATATTTTTTGTCCGATACCCACATACGGCTTCGCGGTTTTATCTACAATGCGTTTAGTGCGCACCACACGCTTTCCGCTTTTCAGGGTGATGGTATCTTTCACCTTGGTTACACGATTGCGCCATTTGTCGCGATCTTCAATATTGGAAGGCGCATCGAGTTGTTGAATCCACTTTGATTTCTGATACAATCTGGTAAAATCCAGTTGTACAGTGGCTTCCCGCTGCTGGCCATTCTCCAGGAAGTTACCCAATTCAACGGCCAGTCGGCTGGCACCAATCCAACGGTAACTGGCCTGGTACTTCAGGTTGATGGTGGTCCAGTCGAGCAAAGGAATTTTCTGCGTAGGCAGAGTGTACGAAAAGTTCACTGTTTGATTGAACAAGGTGTTCCTACCTCCCCTCAGCAAATTACGACGGATGGTATCGCGTTTTTCTCTGGTGTCTATGCGCCCATCGGGTTCATCAATGCGAGAGTTGTTGGTAGCCATATAATCCATCGTAATGGATCGGGTGAAATTCCATCGAACAATATAATCCCGCTGGAAGGTGAAATACTTNNCCCCGATACTGCGTGGGCGAATCGCTCCGAACTGCCGGCTCAAATCAGCACGGAAACTCAATTGCGATGGTACATAGTTAAAATTGAAATCCTTAATTACATCCAGCCATTTCGTTTTAGTATTCTTGAGCATTTTTTTGAAAGGCTCAATGTATTTTGGCAGAGGTGCAAAGTTGTAGCCCAGGGCCCCTCGGTGCCGGGTAACTTCATTTTTTTCTATCAGCGGATTATGGCTTTCCGTTTTAATGTAAGAGTAGCTGACATCCACATTTTCAATGTCATATATTTTCGGCGCCTTTCCGTTCGTTTTGTTCTTTTTTACATTGGTAAAGTTCAATGTTTTAATAGACACAAAGTCGACGGCCGCATCGCGTATCGAATCCCGTTCCGATCGAGTGGCATTTCGAAGTTTATCCTTTAATCGAATATCAAGATCATACGGATCGTATTCAGGTGTGCTCACTGCCTGCGAATAACTCGCGAATACCGGAATAGACATGCCCACTTTCTTGGGTATCAGTTTACCCAATTCAAGATTTGC
>DPFD01000033.1 GCA_003534175.1 Chitinophagaceae bacterium | reverse complement strand
GTGATTGAGCACAACCTCGATGTAATCAAGATGGCCGATCATGTAATTGATATCGGTCCCGAAGGCGGAGCTGGCGGCGGAAAAGTGTTGTACGAAGGAACTCCGGAAGGATTGAGTGTGATCAAGGGCAGTCATACCGCCCCGTTCCTGAAAGCAGAATTATCCTGAAGTGTTTTCTAAAAGAAGGCAAAGCATAGTAACGAAGCAACAATGTGGTTTCAGGGGGTCATCGTATAAGAATATACGTTGTTTTCCATGGGATGTAATCTTCTGTTGTATACCTTGCACTTCTTCTATCAATCATGGCTCTGTTTAGCGCATGCTGTATTTTCCGGTGTGAACAATTTTATCTTTCACCCTACACAGATAGCTATAATTGCCTTTCTGTACGTTTTTAATCAGTGTAACTTTCGAATGAATTAAGGTAGTGCTGTAGGTAGTGCCGTTTTGCTCGGAGGTCATCTGAAACTGCACGGGCTTGCCATCGTTGGTGCGTACCTGTACCTGAATATCATCATTCCCCGCCGGCTGAATTTTAATCGATTCCACAACAGTTTCATCACGTTGCGACAGTGCTTTTGTGGATTGATATATCATTGCTGCAAGGAAACAGAAAAGAATGAGGATGATTCGTACAATCCATCGGCGGTTTTTGAGCAGTTGCATGAGGATACGTTTTAGTTAATGTTTCATGTGAGTCGTCTAATGGGTTGTAAATAGTTAGTAGTATTTGAATGGAGATTAATAGAAATGAGGGCAACGCATTTGTCGTCTTTCACGAAAACCCGGACTGTTTTCCAACGGACCAAGTTTGAATCCGAACTTAATCAGAAACGAAAAATAGGCATCCATGTTTTTAGAGTTTCCTCTTTGTGTTCCCGGTTCGTAGCGATTGATGGCGGGTGTGATGATGCCCATGGTTTTATCGTGAATTTGCCGTGCAATCAATGCCTGTTGCGAATTCAGATATACATCAAACTTGTCTGGATCAATGTACGTAGTGCTCACATCATCAATGTAATCGGTGAAAGTTTTACGATACAGCAATTCAAAACTGGTATTCATTCTTTCCGTCATCAGTATTTTCAATCCTACGCCCATGGGCACATTGAACTGAGTGAGTTTGTATGGTTTTTTTTCAGGATACTCCGCCATGCCTTGTCCTTCAGTGCGCAACGGATGCAAACGATGCCATGTTTTAATTCCTCTTGAATCGGTAATGGATCCCATGGGGTCGAATTTAAATATACCACCTCCAATAAATCCATAAGGTTGGTAACGCGGCACTTCATCACTTTCTCTGTTTAAATAGAGGGTAGGGTAGAATTCTATGGCAGCGTATGCTTCCCACATATCACTTTTAAAATCGAGGTTACGTTGTTTTCGCCACAGTTCATCTTCTCCTTTGGTATCAATGATGTCATCTCGTCCGCTTACATGCGTGTACTGTCCGGCAAATCTGAATCCCAGCCAGTCGGTTGGATAAAAGGTTACATAACCTCCCTTCATCAGTTTGGTTAATTCCAGATTTACATCTTTAATAAATGTAGTTCCCTTTCCACGGTTGCCTCCCAAATCACCCAGAAAAAATGTAGGTCCGAAGTTAATCCCTGCCTCAACGCGCATTTTTTGCCCGCCAACAGAAATTGACTGTGCCTGTGTTAGATTTACGTTGCATACAATGGCTGCACACAACCATACTGCTACATAACGGAGGTAGTGTTGTTTCATTTGGGGGTCGGTTTATTACACACCATCCTCCTGAAAGAGGATAAGTATGTTATAACTCTTTTAACGTAAACCGACGGCTGTTTATTGCGCAGGTATTCATTGAAGTGCAATCCGATGGAAATCAAACCTGTAGAAAACTGAAATAATTTATTTTTTTTCGGTAGGCTGAGCCGGCCGGATCATTTTAACGTGTGGTATATCATCTTCCAGATAGGTGATTCCGGTTGATACAAACCCCAGATCGCTGTAAAATTTTTTGAGGTATTGCTGGGCGCTGATATAGATGGCGCTTTGAGGATACTGATTTTCCAGTAGTTGAATCGCCTGTTCCATCAACTGTTTTCCCAAACCTTTTCCACGATAGGGTTGGGTTGTAAGTACACGTCCAATGCTACTTCCTTCATACGCCAACCCGGGAGGTAATAATCTTGCATACGCTGCCAGTTCGTTGTTTTCTGATATCCAGAGGTGTTCACTGAGTATGTCGCGCCCGTCGCAATCTAAATAATTACAGTCCTGTTCAATGATAAATACTTCCTGGCGTGCGCGCAGGATTTGATAAAGATGTGTGTTGCTCAATGCTTCAAATGAAAGGCAATTCAGTTGATAGGGTGGGTTCATTACATGCTATTTTTTGTACGTTCCTCCATTTTAAAGTGCATGATGGCTGCAATGGAATCTGCTCTCTTTTTGGCCAGCTCTGTGATGGGGCCTTCAAAATAATCATCAAATGCGGCGTGAAAATGTTTCAGCCAGGCATCAAAGTGTACTTTTTTCAGCGGGTAAATATGGTTCAGGTGGAAATGTTTTTCCATGGCATTCTTCTGATATACGGGATTGTCTAGCAGTATTGTTTCCCAGAAATCTACAATCAGTGGAATGTGGGTATCCCAGTGCATATCCACAATTTCGTTGAAAATGATGCCGAGGTGTTCATCTACTTTCACTTTTTCATAAAACCATTCTACGGCACGTTGAATGTCTGCTCTGGTTTCAATATCTTTTTTAGTATCCATATTTGTTTTTCCAGCGTTCTTTTAAAAATTTTCGAACCTCATCTTCCCGTGCATTTTTTTGCGGATCGTAAAAGCGTGTTTCTGATAACGAATCCGGAAGAAATTCCTGCAACACAAAGTTTTGTTCATAATGATGTGCGTACTTATAATCTTTTCCGTAATCCAGTTTCTTCATCAGCGAGGTGGGGGCATTGCGTAAATGCAACGGAACGGGCAGATCGCCTTTCTGCAGAACGGTTTCCAGTGCTTTTTCAATGGCCATGTAGGAGGCATTGCTTTTTACGGATGTAGCAAGGTAGATGGCACACTGTGATAAAATAATTCTGCTTTCCGGATTCCCGATCATTGAAACGGCCTGAAACGTGTTGGTAGCCAGCAGTAACGCATTCGGGTTGGCATTGCCAATGTCTTCACTGGCAAAAATAACCATACGCCGTGCAATGAATTTCACATCTTCACCTCCCTGTATCATCCTGGCCAGCCAGTATACGGCACCGTTAGGGTCTGATCCGCGCATGCTTTTTATAAAGGCAGAGATAATGTCGTAATGCATTTCCCCCTGCTTATCATACAGTGCAATTTTCTGTTGGGCTATATGCATCACCCATTCATTGGTTATGGTAGTGCCCGGAGGGGATTGCGTAGCCACCAGTTCCAGCAGATTCAACAATTTACGTGCATCACCTCCCGATATGCGAATCAGGGCGTCGGTTTCTTTGAGTACCAGCTTACTGGCTGCCATCACCTCATCCTGTACAAGCGCTTTGTGCAACAGTGATTCGAGGTCATCCCGGTCGAGTGCTTTTAGTACATATACCTGACACCGGCTCAGCAAGGCGCTGTTTACTTCAAACGACGGGTTTTCGGTGGTGGCACCGATGAGGGTGATAATGCCTTTTTCAACAGCACCCAGCAAAGCATCCTGCTGCCCTTTATTGAAACGATGAATTTCATCAATAAATAAAATGGCACCCTCTGCATCCTGCGCTGCAGCAATTACTTCTCTGATATCTTTTACACCCGATGATATGGCACTGAGGTTGTAAAACGGACGATGTAATGTTTGAGAGATGATGTGTGCAATGGTTGTTTTCCCCACACCGGGTGGCCCCCAAAAAATCATGGAAGGAACGTTCCCCTGTTCAACCGACATCCGGAGAATACTGTTTTTTCCGGCAAGATGCTGTTGACCGGTCAGGTCATCCAGCCGTTTGGGGCGCATACGTTCTGCTAAGGGAGGTAACATGTTGCAAAGGTAGGACGGTTTATTCCTGTCCGGCACGTTTTAACAGGGATAAAATTTCTTCCGGCTGTACAGGCAGATGCTGGTCATCCAGATTAATCACTATCAGGTAACCATCCGGCCCGCCGGCTTTTTCCACAGCGTGAACGAGTTTAAGCTGGTCGCTTTCCAACCGCTGCCCTGTTGCATCATCCCAGCTTTCGTTGGTACATAAACAACCGAGCGTAGGCGTGAAGGGATAAAATGGTTTGGAACGATAGTACGAAGGTTTCACTGTAGTACCGTGGGCGATAATTTCATGCCGGCCTGCTTTTCCCGCATAATAGGCTTCATACACAGGGAAATAATCTCTCCAGGCTTCGGGTAGCAATTTCCTGTACAAATCAATATTACCGATGCTGTCTACCTGGATGGAGTCACGGTAAAAATGCCGCGCATCATATTCCATGGGCAGGGTGAGTTGCAAATTAGTGGTAGGGCCAATGGCCCCGGCTTTTGAAATGCCATAACCATCCATACGCAACAGTCCTTCCGGTGTGTTGCCATTGGTGAGGTAGCCGGGTAGTCCGCTCAGGCTTCTGGCAATTTGCGGAACAGTGAACAGTTTTCCGGTGCTGTCTTTAATAAACTCACCGGCTCGATTGCGTACGATGGCTAATCCCGGATAATCGCGGTTTTTTCTTTGTACGCTGATTACGAGCACCTGTCCGGGCAAGTAATCGCGCTGCAAAAATGAAGAGGCATCAGGAATGCGAACCGGTTCATCACGTAGGTGAAAAAGCAATTGCTCCATCCATGGATTGCCCTGCAGCGAAAGCATCCGGGCGGTTACACGTTCCATCAATGTTTCACGCATTCCGGCTCGGGGTTGAAGCAACAGATAGTGTGCGGCCATGGCAAACACTTTGGAATGATCAGTTTGTTCCAACAGCGCCTCCACTTCACGGTGAAACGTTTGGGGATACATGCCGTAAATCAGTTCGAGTAAACCGCGCTGAAATTCCGGACTGCATTTATGCATTTCCGTTATGGCATAACGGATGCGGTGTTCAATCCACGGAGTGTGTTTTTGCAAATACTGAAGGGCAAAGAAGGCGCTGTTCCAGCGAGATTCGGTGCTGTCGGCCAGTGGGAGCGACAGGTTTTTTTCAATTACATTTTTCACGAGTGTCCTCTCCAGTTGCTGGCGGTCTTTGTACAGGAATGGCAGGGTATCCGGCACCTGTGCAACGGCTGTCATGGAAACACACACAAAAAATACAATCACTGCTTTCACTCTGTAAATTTATGGAACTGAAAGTGCAGCGGTGATATCGTCTGCATCTTTTTTGAATTCTTTTGCACCGGCTTACTCATCTTCTTTCCAACCCCAGGGCGTGCCCTTCATCTCAACGGGTCGGGTTAAATCAAACAACACACTGAATACGCGTTCGCTGCCCACCCTGCGGAGGTTGTAGGTAAATGAGGTATCACTCACGGTTACCCACCATACATTGGTACAGGCAGCCGGCAGCAGGTTGCAGGTGTATGCATCAGCAGGAAAAAATTGCAGGGATGAGGTACCTGAGTTGGAAGCTGTGCCACCGTATAGCGTAATTGCATCATCTGACCCGTCTTCATGCCGGTGGATATGTTTTAATGAAATGCGGTGGTTGTTCCGGGTGAACACCCAGGTTCTTGAACGGTTGTTGCCCACATAAAAGGGGATTTTTACAGTGTTTTCCTTACAGGATAAAACCTGCATCACCAGTCGTTCTCCTGTAAATCCGTCACCATCGCGGCCGCCGCTGATGATACGTCCTTCGTACGACCTGCCACAATGCACCTTTAACTGGTTGAAGAAGGAATCGGCAGCGCCGGAGTTTTGTGCAATGGTTTGTCCGGAATGCATACAGCATAGCAGCAACAGGAATGCAGTGGTTTTTCGTATCATCATACCGTAAGGTATAAAAAAAATCCGCCACCGGATACCGGCAGCGGATGAAATTCAGTAGGTGTGATTATTTCTGCACAGGCACCACACGGATATTCAGTTCATCCAGTTGATGGGCATCGATGGTGGCAGGAGCATCCAGCATTACATCACGGCCACTGTTGTTTTTTGGAAAGGCGATGAAATCACGTATGCTTTCACTACCTCCCAGTATGGCACAGAGCCTGTCGAAACCAAAGGCAATCCCTCCGTGGGGTGGGGCTCCATATTCAAACGCCCCCAGCAGAAATCCAAATTTATGTTTCTGTTCTTCTTCATCCATTCCCAAGGCGGCAAACATTTTTTCCTGCAGCGCTCGCTGGAATATCCTGATGGAACCACCGCCAATTTCATTTCCGTTCAATACCATATCGTACGCATTGGCCTTGATGTTTGCATACGGGTGTTTCAGGTATTCAGCGGCATTTTCTATCACCGGGTTATTGTCAATCATCAGATGGATATGCTCCGGTTTGGGTGAGGTGAACGGATGGTGCCTTGCTACCCAACGGTTCCCTTCGGCATCATATTCGAACAATGGAAAATCCACCACCCACAACAGTCTGAATTCATCGGGTTTTCTCATACCCAGTCTTTCGGCCATGAATAAACGAAGTTCGGCAGCGGCTTTACGGGTGCGCTCTTCAGGTCCGGCCAATAGCAGTATCAGGTCGTCGGGTTTTGCCTGGGTGGCTTCCGCAATCGCTTTCAGGCGTTCTTCAGAATAAAATTTATCTACAGTGCTTTTAAATGTACCGTCGGGCTGAACCTTAATAAATACCAGTCCGTTCATGCCTATTTGCGGGCGTTTAACCCAATCCGTTAGTTCGTCGGTTTGTTTCCTGGTGAATCCGGCACAACCGGGTGCATTCAGCGCAATCACCGTTTCTGCCTCATCGAATACCTTGAATCCGGCATCATCAATCAGGTGTGCCAGGTTTGTTCTGCCGGGAAAGGTGTGTGCAGGATATCGAAGGTTGGTCAACGACATGTTGAAACGTGTATCTGGTTTGTCGATGCCGTACTTCCACATAGCGTCTTCCCAGGTAATACGCTCCACCTGCTCACTATAATCCAGGTTGTTTACGTCTTTCAGGATGTGTTTAATCATTCCTTCAAAGAGCGCCAGTATGTCTTCCTGCTCTACAAACGACATCTCACAGTCAATCTGAGTAAACTCCGGTTGCCTGTCGGCCCGCAGGTCTTCATCCCTGAAACATTTCACCACCTGAAAGTAGCGGTCGTAGCCACTCACCATCAGCAGTTGCTTAAAGGTTTGGGGCGACTGCGGCAGTGCGTAAAACTGGCCTGCATTCATGCGCGATGGCACTACAAAATCTCTTGCTCCTTCAGGAGTTGATTTAATCAGAAACGGTGTTTCAATTTCCATGAAGCCTTTTTCATGCAAATAGTTGCGGGCGCTTCTGTTTACCTGATACCGCAGTTCCAGATTTTTTTTCACCGGGTTTCGGCGCAAATCGAGGTAACGGTATTTCATTCTCAAATCATCACCGCCATCGGTTTCATCCTGAATGGTAAAGGGCGGAGTGGCTGATTTATTTAAAACGGTAAACTGTTTTACAGTTACTTCAATATCCCCGGTTGGCAGGTTAGGGTTTTTATTGCTTCGTTCACAAACGGTTCCTTCAACTTGCAATACAAATTCGCGGCCGAGAGGCTGAGATTCCAGCAGGTTATTCAAACTTTCTTCGAAAACCAGTTGCGTAATCCCATAACGGTCGCGCAAATCAATAAAGGTGATAGCACCACATTTTCTGACGGTTTGTACCCAGCCGGCAAGGGTAACGGCCGCATCGCGATGTTGAATGCGCAATTCGCCGCAGGTATGAGTTCTGTACATTGTAAAGCTGTTTTGCAGGGTGGCAAAGATAGAGTAAATGACAGAAACCGGTACGTTCTAAGAAGCCGCTTCGCCTGGTACACTTTTGTTCCGTGGGTTCCACCACAGATAGTAATACAGCATGATCAGGATACCCGCGCTGAAGGGAATGATGGTAAAATGCCGGTAGCTGATATCGAAGAACGGGACTAACAGTTCATCCCATCCGAAAAACTCGGTTATCATCCAGTAGGCATTGGCGAGAATCCATAGCAATACGGCCAGGTTATGGCACCGCTCACTGATCTCATGCCAGAACTGCCTGGTAATGATAATTCCTGCAGTAAGGGTGGGGATGATCATCACCATGCCCAATGCCCGCCATTCCATACACCAGCTGATANNATTTTACCAGCCAGAAAAAAATGTGCAGGTTTTCAAGCCGGCGAAACCGGAGCGACATGGTGAATGATGAGTTGCCGGAAGCAGATGGATGGGCAGCAGGTTGTGACATAGATGGTTGGTTAATTAAAACTGGGGTTCAAATTATCATAAGTGATTGGAATGATAAAATTTATTACAGAAGATGTCATTGACTGATTCTTTATATATTTAACTCGTATCATCACTCAATCAGTCATTTGGAACGCATTCGGCAATTAGATGGTTTACGGTTTGTGGCAGTCAGCTTCGTGCTGCTGCAGCATTTTGCGTATTATATTGGCCAGAAATTCAGTGCCGGATATTATGGAGTGGATTTGTTTTTTGTGATCAGTGGATTTTTGATTACTAAAATTCTGTTGCAACAAAACGGTTCACCGGGAAAATTGTATTTGCGGTTTTTGGGGCGACGAACCTTGCGCATATTTCCTATCTATTACCTTACCCTGCTGGTATTATGGCTGGTGCAGTTTCCGTATGTACGTGAGCATATCCTGTACCTGGCCACTTACACGTATAACTATGCGGTGGTGGCCCATCAGATTCCACTCAACCATGCCACTCATTTTTGGTCGCTCAGTGTAGAAGAACAGTTTTATCTCTTCTGGCCCTGGATCATACTCGGTTTAAAAAAATATCCGGTACTGCTAAAAGGGGTACTCGT
>DPFD01000028.1 GCA_003534175.1 Chitinophagaceae bacterium | reverse complement strand
TTTGCGAAAATATTGATATTCAGGTTAAATTTCCATAAATGAAAGTGGTAATATTTGCTGGGGGATTGGGTACAAGGATTTCGGAGGAGACCGATACCCGGCCTAAACCTATGGTTGAAGTTGGTGGTAAACCCATTCTCTGGCACATCATGAAAATGTATAGTGCCCATGGGTTTAATGAATTTATTATTTGCCTCGGGTATAAAGGGTACGTCATCAAGGAGTACTTTATGAACTATTTTCTGCATAATGCAGACTTAACCATTAACCTCAAAGACAATAGTGTTATCTACCATAACACCCACAGCGAAGCCTTCAAAATCACCCTGGTAGAAACAGGGTTGAACACTAAAACTGCGGGCAGACTTAAAGCCATTCAACCATACATCGGAAATGAACCCTTTATGCTTACCTATGGAGATGGAGTGAGTGATGTAAACATCAGGGAGTTGGTTAAGTTTCACGAACAACATGGTAAAATTGCTACGGTTACAGCCATTCAACTAGAAGCAAGGTTTGGCGGGATGGATTTAGCTCAGAACGGACAGGTAACAGATTTCAGGGAAAAAGTTAAGGATGAAGGCAAATGGATCAATGCAGGTTTTTTTGTACTTCAACCTGAAGTTTTTAATTATTTACAAGGTGATATGCAACAAATGATGTGGGAGGATGACCCCCTCGAGCAACTCACTGCTAACAGAGAGTTGGTGGCATACAGGCATATGGGCTTCTGGAAATGCATGGATGCACTGCGGGATAAACTAGAACTTGAACATTTGTGGCAAACCGGTAACGCTAAATGGAAAACCTGGTGAACCCTAAAACATTAGAATATTTATATAAAGGTAAAAGGGTTTTTATTACCGGACATACCGGGTTCAAAGGGTCCTGGTTATCCGAATGGTTGCTTTTATTAGGAGCAACTGTGAAAGGATATGCACTACCTCCCGCTACACACCCGAATCATTATACTATCCTTGATTTGTCCGGTAAAATGGACAGTGTGATGGCGGATATCAGAGATAAATCACGTTTGGAGGAAGCCTTGCTCGAATTTCAGCCTGATTATATTTTTCATCTTGCAGCACAACCGCTGGTTAGAAGGAGTTATGCAATTCCGGCTGAAACATTTGATGTGAATGTAACCGGCACGGCTAACTTATTGGAATCATTGATAAAACTTCCAAAGAAATGTGCTGTTATTGTGGTTACTACGGATAAGGTGTATGAGAATCTCGAGCAGGATGTTTTATACAAAGAAACTGACCAATTGGGCGGATTCGATCCTTATTCAACCAGTAAAGCTTGCACGGAACTTGTAGTGCAAAGTTTTCGTCGTGCATTTTTTTCTCCTGAAACTTACGCTTTACATGGAAAAACAATCGGAGCAGCACGTGCTGGAAATGTAATCGGTGGCGGAGATTACAGTGAAGACAGATTAGTGCCCGATATCATCAGAGCCCTGGAAAAAAATGAAGTATTAAAACTGCGTTATCCTAATTCCATCCGCCCTTGGCAACATGTGCTTGAGCCTTTGGGAGGATACTTGTTGTGGGCAGGAAAGTTGTATGAGGAAGGAACTGATTATTCCGGGGCCATTAATTTCGGTCCAATTGCCTCAGACCATTTAACAGTTAGTCAGGTGGTTGATACGGCCATCCGGATATTGGGCAAGGGTAGCTGGCAGCACGATGATGCAGTTTCAAAACCTCACGAATCAGGCATCCTTAAACTGGATATCCAAAAGGCTCAGCAGGTACTAAAATGGAATCCTAAATGGAACGCAACCCAAGCGATTCAACAAACATTAGAATGGTATGCTACTGATCCGTTACAACAGGCAAATATTACCCGATCACAAATTTTGAACTATATGCAGCCATGATATTTGAGCAAACCATATTGCAGGGGAATTATATAGTTCACCCCGAACCCAAAGGGGATGAAAGAGGCTGGTTTATGCGAACATACTGCAAGGAATTGTTCAAACATATCGGCCATGAAAAGGAATGGGTGCAAATGAATCATTCTTACTCAGCAAATAAAGGAGTAGTGCGTGGATTACATTTTCAGCAACCTCCATTCGCTGAAATAAAATTGGTTCGCTGCGTGCGTGGAAGGGTGTTTGATGTGGCAGTGGATCTAAGGACATCGTCTCCTACTTTTCTGAAATGGGTGGGAGTTGAGTTGAGCGCAGACAATAAAAATATGATGTACATTCCGGAAGGCTTTGCTCATGGGTTTCAAACACTCAGCGAAGATGCGGAGCTGGTGTATCTTCATTCTGAATACTACCGGCCTCAGGCCGAAGGAGGATTATTGTATAATGATCCTGCTATAGGAGTATCCTGGCCGGAGACTGTTACACAAGTATCTGAAAGAGACCGTTCATTCAGTGTTATCACAGAAAATTATAAATCAAGTTTTCAATGAAATGCAGATTTTGTAAAAATGAAGCAAGCCATGTGTTTATTGACCTGGTGAATTCACCGGCATCCAATTCCTTTTTAACCAAAGAGCAATTGGATTTTCCTGAAACGTTTTACCCGTTGAAAGTATATGTTTGCCCGAGCTGTTTTTTGGTTCAAGTGGATGAATATAAAAAGTCTGACACTATTTTTAATGAAGAGTATGTTTACTTTTCCTCGTTCAGTAAAAGTTGGTTGAAACACGCTCAGGAGTATACATCCATGATGCAATCACGTTATCATCTGAATGAACACTCACTGGTAATAGAAGTGGCAAGCAATGACGGATATTTACTTCAGTATTTCAAAGAAAGTAAAATACCCGTGTTGGGCATTGAGCCTACCCGAAATACCGCGGCAGTGGCAATGGATAAAGGCATTGAAACCATAGTGGATTTTTTTGGAGAATCTTTAGCATCAAAATTGGCAGCGGAGGGGCGCATGGCTGATGTGTTATTGGGGAATAATGTGCTGGCACATGTGCCAGACATCCTTGATTTTGTGGGAGGGATGCAAATCGTTTTGAAGCCCGAAGGTGTAATCACTATGGAGTTCCCCCATTTACTTCAGCTCGTGCATAACAATCAGTTTGATACCATTTATCACGAACATTTTTCTTATCTGTCGTTTACCACCGTAAAAAAAATATTTGAAGCCAAAGGATTGCGGATGATAGACGTGGAAGAATTGCCCACGCATGGCGGTTCTCTCAGGATTTATGCTTCACATATTAATAGCAGTCACACCGTAAGCAATCATGTAGAGTACATGTTGCAAAAGGAAATGGAAGCCGGTATGTCAGGCATGGCATTTTATGAAGGATTTCAGAAAAAGGCGTTTCAGATTAAATGCGACTTTTTGAATTTCCTGTTATCCCAAAAAGAACAGGGAAAGAAACTGGCTGGCTATGGTGCTGCTNNGCTGCTGCAAAAGGTAATACCTTATTGAATTATTGTGGTGTAAAAAATGATTTGATTGATTTTGTGGTGGATGCCAACCCCAATAAGCAGGGTAAATATTTACCTGCAAGCCATATTCCGGTTGTGAGTGAGGATTTTATTCGCAATGAAAAACCTGATTTCGTGATTCTGTTTCCTTGGAATCTCAAGTCGGAGCTTATGAATCAGTTATCATACATCCGGGAATGGGGTGGAAAATTTGTGTTACCTATACCGGAAGTCTGCATCATAGATTAATGAAAAGGATATTAGTTACAGGAGCTACAGGGTTTATCGGACGGTATGTCGTTAACCATTTGTTGCAAAGAAAATGCAATGTAGTGGTAGCTGTACGTGATACCGAACAAGCTAAAACTGTTTTTGGAAATGCGGATATCGAGTTGGTGCCTTTCAACATGAAAACAGTTGATCCGGATAAAAATTATTATGAATATTTTCAAAGTCCTGATACTATAATTCATCTTGCATGGGAAGGATTACCGAATTATAAGTCTTCTTTTCATGTGGAGGAAAACCTGCCGAGGCATATTAGATTTCTGGGTAACCTGATTCGAAACGGATTAAAAGACATGGTTGTTACAGGCACCTGTCTTGAATATGGTATGTTAGAAGGAGAGTTGTTTGAGGAAATGAGAGTTGAACCCGTTGTTCCTTATGCAATAGCTAAGCATCAATTGCATGATGCGCTGATACAAATGGAACAACAGTTTAATGTACAGGTGAAGTGGCTGCGCTTGTTTTATATGTGGGGAGAGGGGCAGGCTGCCGGATCCCTGATTCCACAGTTGAATCAGGCTATACAGGATCAATGTGAAAGCTTCCCAATGAGTGGGGGCAAGCAGGTTCGGGATTTTCTTCCGGTAGAGAAGATGGCGGAATATATTGCAGACTTTGCCATGGCAGAAAATATTGGAGGTTGTTTTAATTGCTGCAGCGGTGAACCTGTAACTGTAAAACAATTTGTGGAAACGTATTTGAAAAGTAAAGGGAGTAACATTAAGCTGGCATTGGGAGTTTATCCCTATCCTGATTATGAGCCAATGTCTTTCTGGGGGAGTACAAAAAAATTAAAAACAATAATACATTCGAATGAATCCGATCGAACAGTTTAAAGAAGAGTGCAGGCAACGCATCGCGGCTAATCCGCACAATGCAGAAATGGTTAAAGCTGCTAATGATTTCAATGTTGCGTCAAATTCAGCACAGTATTCTTACAATTTTACGTGGATGGGACGGCCTATTATTCAGTATCCACAAGATATGATTGCAATGCAGGAAATCATCTGGCGTGTTCAGCCCGATTTAATTATTGAAACAGGAATAGCTCATGGGGGGTCATTGATTTATTATGCTTCCATTCTTGAATTAATAGGCAAGGGTAAAGTTTTGGGTATTGATATTGATATTCGTGCTCACAATAGAATTGAGATTGAAAAACATCCAATGTTCAAGCGCATCGAAATGATTCAAGGTTCTTCAGTGGACCCTGAAATCATCGGAAAAGTGGGAGATATTGCGAAACAATATAAGACCGTAATGGTTAGCCTGGATTCTAATCATACACATGAACATGTGTTGAAAGAGTTGAAGGGATATGCCCCCATGGTAACCCCAGGTTCCTATTTGGTTTGCTTTGACACCATTGTTGAGCATTTGCCTGATGATTATTTGCCGGGCAGGCCATGGAAACAGGGAGACAATCCCAAAACTGCTGTGAAGGAATTCCTAAAAGGAAATGATTCATTTGAAGTGGATGTTGATATCGACAATAAACTATTGATCAGTGTGGCTCCGGGAGGTTACCTAAAGAAAATTAAATGACAGATTTAGATCAGGCAACGGTTAAACCTTGGGTTAGTTTCTGTATAAGTACATACAAACGACCCGATATGCTTCGTGAGCAGATTAAGGTTATTCTTCAGCAAACGTTCAAAGATTTTGAAATTGTTATTTCTGATAATGACCCGGAATCTGATTTATCTGTTATGATTGAAGAATTCAATGATAAACGAATTCGGTATTCAGTCAATGAAGAGAATCTGGGGATGGTGAAAAGTTTTAATCGAAGTCTTCAGCGTGCAAGAGGCGAGTTTGTGGTGATGATTACGGATGATGATCCGGTTGAACAAGATTTTCTTTCGGAAATGCACAGATTGTTTTTATTATATCCATCCTATTCTGTTTATGCTGGTTTTTTAAGAACAGGTAGGAAATGTAAAGAAGTTGAGATTATTAATAAAGCGAATGTATTTGAAGAGATTTTGAATATGAATAAAACACCCTCCATTTTATGGTCTAGTTGTATCATGAAAAAGGAAGTTGTTTTGAGTTTAGGAGGAATGCCGGATTATGGTAGTCCTCATTTGGCTGATCATGCATTAATTGTAATGGCAGGCAGTGAAAGTGGAGTAGTAGTATGCAACAAAATGTTCAGTTATATTGTTAAGCATAATGTCAACTTCTCAAAGTTTAATTTTAAAATGTATGTGGTTGGTTGTGAACAGTTTTACATTTTGATGTCTGACTTCATTAAGAAGAATAATATGCAGCAAGATGCACTGGTGGCTGTTAAAAAGCATTTATCATCTTGGTTTATAGTTTCTTACTTTGATCTCAAGCGATTCTATTTTAAAAAACGAGATGCAAACATGCTCACTGAATTGGAGTCTTTTAAAAATGAAATATTTCTTTTCCCATTTATGCAGCACGTGAAAGGGAAGTATTATTTAAAAAATTTGATTTTCACTTTTAAGAAGTATCTGCTGAAGCCCGTTATAAATGCCTAAATTCTCTGTCATATTACCCGTTCGGAATGGAGGCACTTATGTTAAGCAATGTGTTCATAGTGTATTAAGCCAGTCCTATTCCGATTTTGAACTCCTGATACTTGACAATTGTAGTTCTGATGGAACCCTGGAATGGATACGTCAGTTAAATAATTCCAGCATACGGGTGTTTCCCTCTGATACCCCACTGGATATTTGTGGTAACTGGGGACGAATCGTTCTTACAGCTAAGGGTGAATTCATTACATTGATTGGTCACGACGACCTCCTCCTGCCGCACTATCTCGAAACCATGAACCGGCTGATAGAGCAACACCCCAAAGCGTCACTCTATCAGGCTCATTTTGATTATATAGATGCACAGGGCAGAAAGGTGAGGGCATGCCAACCGATGGATGCGGTATTAAAACCAGAAGTATTTGTAAACGGACAACTCACCCAAACCCTCGACAGTATGGGCACCGGATATATGATGCGCAGTGCCGATTACGACAGGTTGGGAGGTATCCCCATGCAGTATCCCAACCTCATTTTTGCGGATTATGAACTGTGGGTGCGGCTGTGTGGTATTGCTTACTTAGCGGTTACACCGGAAACCTGTTTCCAGTACCGACTGCATCAAAGTGTATCCAGGGTTACCAATGGGGAAGATTATCAAAAGGCTTATTTCCTTTACCTGCGTTTCCTGCAATCCTATATGCAAACCCATGAGCAGGTACAACGGGCATTTAATGAAAACGGGATGGCCTATATGGAATATTTCTGCGAAAGCCTTTCTCACCGCATCCTGAAAACTCCAGCCTCACGACGCGGCATAAAGGTAAATCAATTTATTCAACAATGCCGTCAGGTGGCAAAGGAATTATTGCCGGATCAGGAATTTCGTGCTCATGAAAAATGGCGGGTACGCTTAGCCGTTGGGTTCGATATGAATGGCTTCACCCGGTCAGCTTTTAAGATTATCCAGCAGGTGACTTTGCTTTTCAAGCGCTAAATCGCTCGCCATCATCTCCCGAATCAGTTCCCTAAATGTAGTTTTAGGTTCCCAGCCCAGCACCTGCCTGGCTTTGGTGGCGTCTCCTACCAGCAGGTCTACTTCCGCCGGCCTGAAATATTTCGGATCAATTTCAAGAATTTCTTTTCCTTCCGGCAATTGATATTCGGGGTTGTTGCATTTCACCACATACCCCTTCTCATCTATCCCTTCACCTTTAAAGGCTATTTCAATGCCCACTTCTTCAAAACACATACGCACCATATCCCGCACACTGGTGGTTATTCCAGTTGCCAGTACAAAGTCTTCGGGTACGCTATGCTGTAACATACGCCACATGCCTTCTACATAATCACGTGCATGGCCCCAGTCGCGCTGAGCATCCAGGTTACCCAAAGAAATTTTATCCAGTTTACCGAGGGCTACACGGGCCGTACTGATGGTTACTTTACGTGTAACGAAACCTTCGCCCCTAATCGGACTCTCATGGTTGAACAAAATGCCATTCACGGCAAAAATGTTGTAGGCCTCACGGTAGTTTACTGTAATCCAGTATCCATATAATTTGGCTACACCATACGGTGAACGCGGGTAGAAAGGAGTAGTTTCCTTTTGAGGAATTTCCTGCACCTTTCCGTACAGCTCTGAAGTGGAGGCCTGGTAAAATTTTGTCTTGTTTTCCAGTTTCAGGATGCGGATAGCTTCGAGAAACAACAATACTCCGGTAGCATCCGCAGTGGCGGTGTATTGAGGGGTTTCAAAACTTACCTGCACGTGGCTTTGCGCCGCGAGGTTGTATATTTCATCGGGCTGTGTTTGCTGAATGATGCGCAGGATGTTACTGCCGTCGGTTAAATCGCCGTAATGCAGGAACAAGCGACCGGCATATTTATGATTAAAAATCAGATGATCGATGCGGGCGGTGTTCAACATCGAACTCCTGCGACGCATTCCATGTACGGTGTATCCTTTCTCTAATAATAATTCAGTTAAATAGGCTCCATCCTGCCCGGTAATACCGGTAATTAAAGCAACTTTCATCCGTTCTGTACGATTTATTTAATTTCGCAAATCTACACAAATATTGCATGAGGGCTGTTACTATTATGCGTATTGATCTGTGTACACTTAAATTACTGTTTCATGCGTATTGTAGTGAATTGTTGGGTGCTTCGGAACAAACAACTCGACGGGATTGGTAACTTCACCGTGGAAACCCTTCAGCGCATGATGGTATCTCACCCAGAAGATGAATTCCTGTTGCTGTGCGATAAGAATTTCAACGAACCTTACTTCGATTTTCCCAATGTAACAGTGTACAGAAAGCTTCCGCCGTACCGGCATCCGGCCCTGTATGTGGTGTATATGGAAACGGTGGTGAAATGGTTTCTGCGTAAACATCGTCCGGTTGTATTTCTGGGTATGGAAGGGTTCCTCAGTTTAGGCAGTTCCTGCAAGCAGCTTCCGGTGATCTACGACCTGAATTTTGAGCATTATCCGCAGGACCATACCCCCAAAAACCGCTGGTATTACCGTACGTTCTTCAAACGCTTCGCCCGGAAAGCTACCCGTATTGCTACCATTTCAACCTACAGCAAACAGGATATTGTACATTGGTATGGGGTGGATGANNNNATGTTTCCTGCGGTATTAAGGCTAAGTTTCAGCCTTTGTCTGCCGAGGCCATTCATGAAACCCGAATGCAATACACCGGAGGAGCCCCTTACTTTTTCTTTGTGGGTTCCATGCATCCAAGGAAAAACATTGTGCGCCTATTACAAGCCTATGCATTATTCAGGCAAACGGGGAATAGTGATGTCAAACTCGTGTTGAGCGGCCATATCCTATGGGATGATGCCAGCATTCAGTCTGTATTGAGCACGCATCCCTTTGCATCCGATGTAGTGTTCACAGGCCGTGTGTCGGATGATGCGCTGAAGCTGTTGTTGGGCTCGGCGCTGGCACTAACCTTTGTACCCACGTTTGAAGGCTTCGGACTGCCGATTGTTGAAGCATTTCAATCTGAAGTACCGGTGATCTGCAGCAACACTACCTCCATGCCTGAAGTAGCAGGAGATGCCGCCTTACTGGTGGATCCTTTCAAACCGGTAGACATTGCAGCGGCTATGCAAAAAATGTATCAGGATGAGGCTCTGCGCAAGCGACTTATTGCCCTGGGTAATGTTCAAAAGCAGCAATTTACCTGGCAGCGTACAGCGGAATTGTTGTATCAGAGCATTGAAAAGGTGGTTGGAGAGGAGTCTGGGTCAATTTGATAGGGTTAAACGGCCTATCAGCTGAATTTCAGGGGTTTCCAAAATATTTTTTTTCTTTATAAATGTAGTGTTTTCAACTGTTTGCGCGAAAAATGCGCAATACACCGTAAAATTACCATCGCAAAAACTTGCATTTTCCGAAATCACTTTCTATGTTTGTTTTCGAAACCACGGATGACTACATCGATGAATGGTTTCTACCGAAACCCGGTGAAAGCCGGATGCTAAACCAACGAGAAATGAAAAATATCTACACCCTGATCCGTACCGTATCGTGTCTGCTGAACTCATTGTTCCCCACTCAAAGACCGTTGCTGCAACCAGAGCCAGTTAGGACAAAAAATCCTTTCATTCGCCATTAAACGCAGCATTCCCCTGTAATGAACAACCTCGTAATGCCTTTAGGTATACATAGGCAAAGTGTGTTCAGTAGGGGATAACAACCAGTACCTTCAGCGTGTATCCAACAACAAAAAAATGATTATTAAGGTTTCAGTATAATAATAAAGATGTTTTCTTTGGGGGTTACAGAAAAGGAAAGGTTCTTAACAAATGGCCGTATTTCTATACGGCTTTTTTTTATTGTTCAGGGTGAACTGAGTAAACAGGTGTAGAATCAGACGCCGGGTAGGATTCCATCTGCCATTCAGGTATCATCACCCATTCATCGTTGATGAATACCAGTCGGATGGATTGAACGGTAGACTTACCGGTAGAGGCATCTACTTCGGTGATGGTTACCTGCTTTTGTGGAAGATGCTGAAGGTTCACCGGAAGATATATTACGGGATTAGCCTCAGGCATTTCATCCGGTGCAATCGCGGCGGTTAATTCCTGTACGGGAGTGATGGTTGGCTTCACCTCCACTGTACCGTTATTTTTCGGTTTGACAACGGGAACGCTTGTACGAATTTCAGGAGTGGTTTGTTCATGAAGCGCAGGGCTTCCGGTAAGGTATATCAAACCGTTATCCTGTACTACTTTCTGCGCGATAGCCGGAATGGAAACCGAAGCTGAGTGTTTCAGGCTTACTACAGCCAGCAACAGGGCAGTACAGCAAAGCATCAGGGTAGAACTGCAAATGAGAAAGCCGTTGTTTTTGGGTTCCTTGCGCGGTGTGGCAAAATACCGGATGCGCCGGAGCAGTTCATGCTTCTCCGAAACGGCTGCCAGTTGCCAGGCAAACTGTTTGCGCAGCATGGCTGTTTTCAGCAGGGCTTCTGCATACTCTTCCGCAGGATAACGATATTGTAATACGCGCTGATCGCAGTTCAACTCACGCTCCAGTTTTATTTTTTCTGCCATCACCCTAAAGAACGGATTGAAGAAATACAGCTGTTGTACTACGAGAAGGTACATGTTGAGGAGGTAATCTTTGTATCGGATATGCGACAGTTCGTGCAGTAATATCATCTCGATGTCTCTTACCGGCATACTATTTACCATCGCCACTGGCAATAATATCACTGGTTTAAAAAAGCCATACGTCATGGGAGATTGTATCTGTTGTACCAGGTGCAGGCGTACCGTACGGCGAATGCCCATCTCCCGGGCCCTTTCCCCGGTGTAAAGCCTCAGGTGCACGGGCGGTTTCATATACTGACGAGCACCCCTGTGCAGGGTGATATAACCATACCATAATGTGATGAGTCGCCAGGCAACTACAACTGCGTATATCCATAACAGGTAGGTGTCAAACGGTATAGACCAGGCACTCCAGGGCATTGCTATTGCTGCAGACCAGCGAGGCTGGTAAATCAGTACCAGGGCTGTTATTACGGATAAAATCAACTGAACAGTAATGAATCCATACAATACATTCCTCGAGGCAAGCGGGGTGCGGTTACGGAAAAGCATACCCGAAATTTTCCAGGCACCCAACAGCAAAGCCGATTGCCAGATACTGTGTAAAAGCGTTAAGCATAAAGCAGTGGCTACCGTCAACATCTTACATTTTTTCTTTCAGTTGTTGGATAAATTGACGTATCTGTTCCAATTCCTCCTCCGAAGCTTCCTGATTTCCCAGCGCGTGCATCACCAGTTGGGCCGACGAGCCGGCGTACAAATTGTTGATCATTTTATGAAGGAACATTTCCTGTGTAGCCGATTTGGTGACTGCCGCAGTATACACATGTGTTTTGGAAGACGCATCACGATGCACCAGCCCCTTTTCAAACATAATCTGCATCAGTTTCAGGGTAGTGGTATATCCTGATTCACGGGTTTTATTGATTTCTTCATGCACATCCCGTACCGTTGCCGCGCCTTTGTTCCAAAGCACCCCCAGTATCTCCAATTCACCATCCGTGGGCCTTACTGACTTGTTGTTGTTCATAATACGACTAATTTCGTACAGCAAGGTATTTAAAAAAATGGAACCGGGCAGTGCGCTCCTGTAATTTTCGGCATCCTTTTATACGTTTAACATTTCATTAAGAGCCGTTATTTGAACTCAAAGCGGTGAGAAGCAGAATAGTATCCATAAAAAAAGCTACCCGAAATGAGTAGCTTTTGAACTATAAATTAAAATGTGTTTAGTGCACATGGGATGCGTGCGAAACCGCCTCGGTTTGGGGAGCAGTTACTCCTTCAGCCGTTTCAGTGGTTGCAGTAGAAGGTGTCTTTACCGCTTCTTGCTGCAGTGCTGCCGTATTTTCAGTAGTAGCCGGAACTGCAACAGAAACGTGCTGCTCAATAGCCGCAGGGGTAGCCGCTTTGGCTGTATCAATGTGGATGCCCGAAATAGTTGGAGCAATAACCAGTGATACAATACTCATCAGCTTAATCAGGATATTCATTGACGGGCCTGAAGTATCCTTAAATGGATCACCCACAGTATCTCCGGTTACTGACGCTTTATGCGGTTCAGATTTTTTGTAGTACATCTCCCCGTTAATTTCAACGCCTTTTTCAAAGGATTTCTTTGCATTATCCCAGGCACCACCGGCGTTGTTCTGGAACATTCCCATCAGTACACCACTAACAGTAGCACCCGCAAGGAATCCACCCAACACTTCCGGTCCGAATA
>DPFD01000039.1 GCA_003534175.1 Chitinophagaceae bacterium | reverse complement strand
CCACACCGGCAAATACGGATAAACCACTGTACGCTTTCGCGATGTTGTTCATCAATTCCTGAATCAATACGGTTTTACCTACACCGGCACCACCGAACAATCCAATCTTACCTCCTTTGGCATACGGACCAATCAGGTCGATTACCTTAATCCCGGTAAACAGTACTTCAGAAGCGGTACTCAACTCTTCGAATACCGGTGGTTTANNGTTTTCTTTCGATACGCTTGGTAATCCGTCGATGGGGTCGCCGGTAACGTTAAACAGGCGTCCTTTAATAGCTTCGCCCGTTGGCATGGCAATGGCTTTTCCGGTATCCACCACAGCAGTTCCGCGCACCAAACCTTCGGTGGAGTCCATCGAAATGGTTCGCACACTGTCTTCTCCCAGGTGTTGCTGAACTTCCAGCACCAGCTTTTCTCCGTTTTCACGTGTAACTTCGAGGGCGTTCATGATTTCAGGCAATTTTGAATCGTTGCTGAACTGTACGTCTACCACCGCACCGATAACTGTTTTTATCTTACCGATATTGGCCATAATCTGATTGATTTTTAATGCTTTATACCATGTGAACGACCCCCTTGCGGGCAATCGTTTCTGATTTGAGCCGCAAAGGTAAGGGTTGATTGCCGGATACAAAAAAATGAGGGTGATTTTTTTACTGTTCCTGTTGTTTTACAAGCACCACCCGGCTGTGGTCGGCCTGGTACATGGCATGATAAAAGGCGGCCAGGTCGGTATACGCCGATGCAGGATAGGTTGCCGCCTCCCGGGTATAGTGCCTGAACATGAGGATACGGTTGCCCGTAACCTCAAAACGGATGCTGTACTTCCCGAAATGGTTATCTATGGTAATATCCTTCGGTATACTTTCGGGCTCGTACCCATTGGGAACACTGATTTCCACCGTATCGGCATGGGTAAAAGAATGAGGGTAAACGATATCATACTTTCGCGGTTTGGAGGCATCCGGTCGTGTGGAAACCCGGTTCACCAAATTGGGTTCTATAAACATCCGCTTTCCGGTGATGGTAGCATAATGACTCGCTTTCAGTACCATTTGCTCTTCAATTTCCGGAATGATGTTTTTGGTTTCCTGGTAACGGATGGATTCCACTGAATAGTTAGGCAAACTCAACGACTGGTTCAGGTATTGTTCACGCATGCCTGCCGTATTGTTATGTAACAGGTAATGCTGTGTTTCCTGTTCAATGCCGCTGAAACGTGTATTTAAATCGGCTACAAGATGTCCGGCATCATCAACCTGCGCCTTAATCTTTCTGAGCTGTTTGTTTTCCTGGGCCGTGTACAACGGACTGTTCACTACCACACCCCCGTTGTCGCCAATCATGAGTGCCTTACGGTTACCAGTAGACGAACCCATATAACCCGGACTGAGCGTTTGGCTCGTGCATTCCAGCCACACGGTATCTTTACCGGTGGGTACACACACTACAGCATGGTTGAAATAGGGCGCCGGAAAATCTTCCCACAGCCCACGCCGTGCCTCTCCGGAATTGATCAATACGTAATGTGCCTTGATGCCCGCTTCCTTCAGGAGGCTGACCATGTAGTTGGAAAGTGCCTTACAATCGCCGTAGCGTTTGGTTGCTACATACGACGCATCAAAAGGCTGCCACCCACCAATACCCATTTGTATACTGATGTACCGGGTGTTCTGCTGTAAATATTCATACAGTGTGTTAATCTTCTGCTGCCTGTCGCTCACGTTTTCGGTTAAACGCTTTACATCGGCGGCAATTGCTGGTGGCAATGTACCCTTTCCTTCATTCAGTTGCAGGATGAACTTGCCAAGATTTTCCCAACTGTCCATCTTACCCGAATAACTGCCGATGCTAAAATCAACAGGGGCCAGATNNGGAAATTTTCCGGGGCCGGCTGAAACCACTCCCGTTCATAGGCAGGGAAATTCTTCAATGTCCATACATACGATTTTTGTTTCCCCGCTACCTGCTCTGCCGCTTTTTCTATTACATTCAATTCTTTGAAACGCACGTTGGCACCCTCGTGCAGCACCACTTCAAATGAACTGTTTTGCACGGAGAATTTCTGACCGGGCACCGGATTCCATGCCGGAAGAAAAAAAGTTCCGTTCAGCTGCTCCTCATCGGAAAACTCCACCGTATACGGATAAGAGGTGTGGTTGAAACTGAACCGCTTCATGCGATCGTCGGTCATGAGGCTTATTTCATCATTATAAGCCATATCCAGCAAGTCTTTCTTTTGCATGGATTTTATCTTCTTACCCAACGCATCATACAAGGTGCCGCTGATGTTATTCAGCTTCCTGAGTTTATCGTAATGGTTACTGTAACTGCCATAACCATCGCCCTGCGGATTCAACACTGTAATAACATAACGGTTACGAACAATCGCTTTTGATCCGGAAAATATCTCTACCTTCTTTTCTTCCAGCCGGCAAACGGCAACGGCATTTTTCTGAAGAGAATCCGGAATAAAGAGTGCCGCATAAGACTGTGCCTTTGATTCGTTCACGAAAAAAATAAGGCCTATGAACAGATACTTCATCATTATTTATTTTTTTTAAACACAATCATTTCTGCATGCTTTTTCACAATCACTCCAAAGAACTCCCTGAGTGGTTCATAGTCGGCATTCAGGAATGTTGATTTGGCCAGCATAATCCGGGCATTCAGGATGATGTTGCGGCCGTTGTTGTTGATGACATATTCAAAATAGCCGTCTTTATCATTCAGCAGTAACTTCTCGCTTTTGGGCATCTCATCCACACTGTACCCTTTGGGAATTTCCATATTCAGTGTATACCTCCTGTTCATTACATAAGGCATCTCCACCGGGTATTCTCTTTTCTGTGATTTAAACGGATTCTCCTTCAGCTTTTCCATGAGCATCGGGTTAAAGTACAGCACATCTTCATTCAGCTGTGTTTTAAATTCATAGTAAATATTCAACGGCGATTCAAACTCTTTCAGTCCGTCAATGGATTTAAAACCGATGGTAGCCATCGGTTCAAATTTTTTCTCAACCTCTGCAAAGTATGCAGAATCTGTTTTATTGTCGAGCTCATCGCGAATATCAATGGATTCATAATATCCCGGATCGATGGTAACCGAGCCTTCCAGTTCAGTTCCGCTATCCGTATTGTTTATCGATACACTTACCACCGAATTTTCTTGAATAGAATCTGATGACAGATTCATCAACAGGGGCAATTCATCCACCACACGCGCCTGGCCATTATATGCGTACAGGGGGAGGTGACCGAAACCCATTTTCTTTCGGGATGCATCGAGCAGATATTTTTTATTATCCAGTTCCAGCAAACAAATCACATAGTTGAATTCATTTAAAATGGGGAACATATCCGGAGCAATTCCATTGGCACGTGTGCTCAAAATAACCGGCCGTGCGGTGAATCCACCGTTCCGGAGCATGGCTGTGAGAAACAAATTAATCTCAGCCGCTGAACCGTTTTTGGTTTCGGCCAGCTTCCGGATGGATTGTTTGAGATAAATAGATCCCGGACCGGAAGACTTGAAACGGCTACGCACATAACGGTATATACCCTTTGCTTTGTCGAGGTCATTTTCAACTTTTCCGATGGAAGGCAGTACATCCTGCTCATACACTTCATGTTTCTGAGATAAGGTACCTCCGAAGTTGTTGTCCTTTGCTAATTCAGTCATCACCTGTTCCCAGGTATTCATTACCTGAATAGGTTTATTTTCATCATATCGAACCGTTCTCAGCTGAAAGAATATCCGCTGCAGGTGATTAGATATGGAGGAAGTGAAATTTTCATGCTTTAACGCCGGCCCGTTTTTAATAGCCCATGTAGAAGTAGTTACCGGAGTATTCACATCTACCGAACTACGCTGATACGAATGATCGTCTATGGTTACCCGGTAGCTCATGTTCTTTACATTCTGATGGGTATAATCGAATTCCCGGTAACCCTGGTACAGAATGAGAAAATCCAGCACACTGGGTATGCCTACCGTGTATTCCGACCATAAGGTGGGAATAGCATCCTGAAAATTCCAGGGCTGTAAATTATGGATGAAGGGCGATACCACTTTGTACTTAAACTCGATGATAGAGCCTTCCTTCAAATTAGGAAATGTAAACTTGCACAGTTTGTAATACTCATTTTGCTTCTCAATAAAAATGGAAGATTTTTCCACCTTGGTAGCAGCTACCTTGTCTCCTTCTAGGTTATACGTATAAGCCACTAACGACTGAAGAGATTCTTCCTTGTTTTTAGACGTGTACAACGGAATCTGAACGGTGGCATGATCAAACCCGTTTTTGTTGATGATGTGAATGCGTTTCTGATGCGTATAAATCAGATCAAACGAACTCTGGTTGTTACCGGTAAATTCTGATTCTCCGATATCCATCAGCACCACTGCATGGGCTGAGGAATCAATCGCATAAGGAGCTTTAGAAAAATCGCCGGGTAAAATATTACCCTGTTTAATGTCCGGCCGCCCCTCCGGCGAAGTTTTTTGGGCGAATGCCTGTCCAACAGTTACGCATAACGCCAGCATCAATAATGATGATTTCATGTTCTTGGTTTGAAGGTGGATGGTAATCAATGAACAGCAATACGGTCCGTTCAACTACACGCATTGCTCAGTCAATACTACCTATTTTTTTCTTTTAATAAGGGGTGTTTTTCCCATGGTTATACGAGAATTTTTTTGTAAGCACTTTAGCCAGTAATTTTGACGTATGAAAACTGTTTTTTTACTGCTGAGTATTTTTGCCCTCGTTTCCTGTCATGCACCTGCTGAAAAACCTGCTGCACCCGGCCCTGAAACAACGGCAACAGGTATCAATAAAACTTTTATGTCGTTGTCTGACCTGAACGATTGTTATCTCACCTTATCCGCCGACTGGAAGTTTGAGTATTACAAAATGTTGTTCGACAGCATTAAAAATACTGAATATACCGGTACCTATCAACTACAAAACGATACCATCCTGCTGAACTTCGATAAAAAAGAAGGAGAAGCCCTGTTGGGCAACCGGTTGTTAATGGATGAAACCAACGAGCACATTGTATTCATTGATGCCGCTCCTGAAGCTCGCTATATGCATTTATTCAATTGATTACCGCGCACGGTTTGCCCAATACACCCCCGCTAAAATAATCAGCAGGCAACCCACTGCTGCCCAACCCAGTGCTTCACGGAAAACCAACCCCCAGAGTATGGCCACTACCGGTATGGCATAAGTGACCATGGAAGCGAACACCACTCCTGCTGAACGTATCAACTTATAAAACAATACCGATGCAAGGGCTGTACCCGCAATGCCCAGCGCCACTGCGGCGGATAACGAAATGATAAAACCCTGATCCGCAGAAAACACCGGAAATCCTGTACTGATCAATATCCACAAAGAAGGGACGGAACACCCCACCAGCGCCACGGCCACCACATCCAGTGCATTTACATGACTGAGATGCTTTTTTACCAGATTCACATTCCAGCCATAACACAATGTGGCCAGCACAATCATGCCTGCATAGAGCGGATGTTCCAAACGATTGAATCCGGTTTGAGCAAACAACAGCAATACACTGCCGGCGAGTGCAACCGCTACTCCGGAAATTTTCGACCAGGATACCGGCAGTTTGTAAAACAATACACCAATCAGGATCACAAATACCGGTGTGAGCGCATTGAGCATTCCTGCCAGCGCACTATCCACCCTGGTTTCCGCTATGCAAAACAAATAGGCCGGAAAAAAACTGCCAAGCAAACCCGAAACAAACGCAAATAGCTGCTGAATAAGGNNATAAGGGTTAAACGCCTGAATGCCCTGTAGGCTATGGGTAGCAGCACCATACCCGATGCTAAAATCCGCACCGATGCCACCTGTACCGGTGTTAAATCCCGTATGCCCAGTTTCATCAACATGAAACTGCTGCCCCAGATGATGGCTAATGCAATGAATAAAATCCAGTTAATCCAAAGGGTACCCGCTTTCATACCACAACCATTTCGTATATAAGTAGTGGATAAAATATGTGCCCTTCCACCAATTAAATGATAATTTTGAGCCAACCTAAATACAATGTTATGGGTATTTTAAAAGAATTTAAAGCCTTTGCTTTAAAAGGTAATGTAATCGACCTCGCCGTAGCCGTAATCATCGGTGCTGCCTTTGANNCGCCATCGTATCTTCTCTGGTAGATGATGTGATTACACCTCTCATCCTGAATCCGGCATTGAAAGCAGCCAATGTAGACGACCTCAGCAAACTAACCTGGGGTGCCGTTAAATATGGTAACTTTCTGGCAGCCGTGCTCAAGTTTACCGTAATTGCTTTTGTAATCTTTATGTTACTGAAGGCAGCTAACGCCGCAACGAAAAAGAAAGAAGAAGCTCCTCCGGCACCGGCCGAACCTTCCTCAACCGATAAACTGCTGATGGAAATCAGAGATGCATTAAAAAAATAACAGACGAACTTTATCTTTTAAACGACAGTTACTTGCGATGAAAAAATTATTGCTGCCCGCCTTAATGTGTGCCATGCTGCATACTCAGGCACAGGATGCTACCGTGAGAGACCTGAAATCAGCCACCGAAAAGAAAGTGAATAAAGCCGATGGTATTGATACCATCCCCAAAACCTGGAAGAAAGGCGCTATGTTCAACCTCAACATCAATCAGGGTTCACTCTCTAACTGGGCCGCCGGTGGCGATCAATTTTCATTCTCCCTGAACGCCTTTACCAACCTGTACGCCTTTTACAAAAAAGGAAAACACTCCTGGGATAACACGCTCGACCTAGCCTATGGTATCGTAAACACTACCAGCCTCGGCTCACGCAAAGCCAGCGACCGAATCGATTTTTTGACCAAATATGGTTACGCCTTAACTCCTAAAGTAAACCTCGCCGGACTCCTCAACGCGCGTACACAGTTTGCTAACGGTTACTCCTACCTGAAGGGCGCCAATAACGCTGACTCCGCCGCACTCACCTCTAAATTCCTCGCTCCGGCCTATGTGCTATTGTCGGCAGGTATCGATTATAAACCCAATCAAAACTGGTCGTTATTCATCTCTCCGGTTACCTCCCGCTGGGTAATTGTTAACAACGATTTTCTTGCACCTCAATACGGATTAGACCCCGGGAAAAAC
>DPFD01000222.1 GCA_003534175.1 Chitinophagaceae bacterium | reverse complement strand
TAATCATGTACAAACGTTTCGGACTCTCCAACACGGAAATAGCCCTCTACACAAGCTGGTTATACCTCCCCTGGGTAATCAAACCTTTCTGGAGCCCGTTTGTGGATATCCTGAAAACCAAACGGTGGTGGATCGTCTCGATGCAATTGCTGATTGGTGCCGGCCTGGCGGGCGTAGCATTTACCCTGCCCACGCCGTTCTACCTGCAGGCATCACTTGCCTTCTTCTGGCTGATGGCTTTTAGTTCAGCCACACACGATATCGCAGCAGACGGCTTTTATATGTTGGCACTCGACGATTCACAGCAATCCTTTTTCGTGGGAATCCGCAGCACCTTCTATCGCCTGGCCTCAATAACCGGACAGGGACTGCTGATTATCCTGGCAGGTTTCCTGGAAAAAACGACCGGCAAAATTCCTTTTGCATGGAGCATCACCTTCTTTATTCTTGCCGGCCTTTTCCTGCTCTTTTTTGTTTACCATCGCTTTGTCCTTCCCTACCCTTCCGCTGATACCGGCAAAGCAGCACACACCCCTGGAGAGGTAGTGAAGGAGTTTGCCAACACCTTCAAATCTTTTTTTACAAAAAAAGGAATCGGACTGGCCATAGCCTTTATGCTGCTTTACCGGCTTGCCGAAGCCATGCTGATAAAGCTGGCTTCGCCGTTTCTGCTAGATAGCCGCGAAGTGGGGGGGCTAGGACTGAGCACCTCCGAGGTGGGCATTACCTACGGCACGGTGGGCGTGATTGCCCTCACCCTGGGGGGCATCATCGGTGGAATCGTGGCATCGAGACAAGGCCTCAAGCGATGGCTATGGCCCATGGCACTAGCCATTACCCTGCCCAATGCTGCATACCTCCTTCTGGCTATCTATCAACCGGAGAACTTTATCTGGGTAAATGTGGCCGTGGCTACCGAGCAGTTGGGCTATGGTTTCGGATTTACGGCATACATGCTCTACCTGATCTACTTCTCACAGGGGGAACACAAAACAGCACACTACTCTATCTGTACCGGCTTCATGGCTTTGGGCATGATGTTCCCAGGTATGGCTGCTGGATGGATACAGGAACAGCTGGGTTATGAGAATTTTTTTAGATTTATCATGCTGGCCATCATTCCCACCCTGCTACTGATCCCTTTCATAAAAGTGGATCCGGAATTTGGCAGATCAAAAAAAGAAAAACAGACTGATTGTTAATGCGAATCAATAAGGGATATACCCTTGCAACAATCTTCACAAAGGAGATAATGGCAACGACAGCCATTGTTAACAGCGGGTTCATAACGGTGAACATTTTAAAAAAGCGTTTGTTTATTGCATGATGCAGATGATTAATGGCCGTGAACCAAATGACAGAAGATAACAAGCTGCTCTATTATTTTAAAAAGTGGACGGAAATAACTCCTGAAGATGAATCGGTTATCCTGTCTGCTTTTGAACCGTGTTCCATCAGGAAAAAAAAAGACCTGCTGGTGTCTGGCAAAACTTGCAAATACTTATATTTCATTACCACAGGTTGCTTGCGCTCTTTTTACATCGATTCAAAAGGGACAGAACACATCTACCAGATCAGGATGGACAATAGCTGGATCAGCGACCTGGAGAGTTTCTTCACGCAAACACCTTCCAAGTACAACATTGAGGCATTGGAGGACACACAGATGCTCCGCATTTCCTTTCAACGACTGGAGCAGCTGTNNTAGCTGGAGAGATACTTTCGCATCCTTTTTCAGAAGGCGTACATCAACGCACTGAAACGACTCAATGCAAACATGTGGGAAACGGCCATGGATCGTTACAACGACATGCTGAAAGAACATCCCATGATGTTTCAGCGGGTTCCCTTAATCTACATTGCCTCCTACCTGGGCATTACCCCGGAAAGTTTGAGCCGCATCAGGAGGAGAGGTTAACACAGATCAATTTCATTTCTTACCATAGATCAAGTGTCGGAGGCCCGGCACCATGCTACCTTTGTATTGTGATAATTAAAGAAACAATTGAAAACTAAACCGGTTGAAACGGACAGCCATATCTGAGTAGTTTCANNCTTCATCCAATTAAAAAACGAAAAAAAGTATGAAAACAGTTAATTTATTGGTAATAATATTATTATCAGGAACTTTATCGGCATGGGCACAAAAAAGTGAAATAGACCTAAGTAAATCGCAGGTTCTATGGACCGGGAAAAAAATTGGGGGCTCTCACAATGGAAAAATTCAGATACAGAGCGGAACTTTCGAGTTAAAAAACGGTGAGATTGTAAGCGGAAATGTGGTAATCGACATGAACAGCCNNTCTGAAGGATGCAGGTTACAACAAGCAGCTGGTGGATCACTTGAAATCGGATGATTTCTTTGGTGTGAACAATCACCCCATCGCTACGTTTAAAATAACAAGAGCAGGTAAATTCAATTCGGATAAAGCACTGGTCACGGGCTTGCTCACCATCAAGGGAAAGACGGAGAAGGTATCATTTGTGGTAATCAGAAAAGAAAATGTCTATTCGACACAACTGAAGGTAGATCGCTCTAAATTTGGTGTGCGATACGGTTCCAAATCATTCTTTAACAACCTAGGTGATAAAGTAATTGACGACATGTTCACGCTGGATATCAAACTGGCCCTGAAATAAAAAATACATTAAAAATAAAATAATCGTATGAAAATAGCAGTCACAGGAGCAACCGGGCATCTAGGCACCCTGGTTGTGGAAGAATTAAAAAAGAGGGTCCCCAATGAAAACATCGTGGCACTTGTCCGCACACCGGGGAAAGCATCTGCCCTGGAAGTAGAGGTACGAGCCTTTGATTACAATCAACCCGAAGCGATGACAGCAGCACNNTACTTATCTCAAGTAACGAAATTGGCCAGCGTGCCCGTCAGCATTTCAATGTGATAGAAGCAGCCGGTAAAGCCGGTGTGGAATGGATCGTATACACCAGCCTGTTGCATGCGGACTCCACGACGTTGAATCTTGCAGGGGAACATATGACCACGGAAGAAGCGTTAAAAGCTTCCGGTATCAATTATACTATCCTTCGCAACGGATGGTATACCGAAAACTATACCGATTCCATTGGAGGTGCATTAGCAGGAGGTGCCTTCATCGGAAGTGCCGGCAACGGGAAAATATCATCTGCCGCCCGTGTCGATTATGGCGAAGCAGCAGCAGTGGCTATAACCGACGAATCACACAAGGGAAAAGTGTACGAATTAGCCGGAGACGATTATTATACACTAGCTGATTTAGCGGCCGAAATCTCAAACCAGACCGGGACAAACATCCCCTACAGAAACCTGACAGAGGCTGAATATACCAAAATTCTGGAAAGTTTTGAGATTCCTGCAGGATTTGCAGCTGCCATCGCCAGTTGGGATGTTTCGGCATCGAAGGA
>DPFD01000051.1 GCA_003534175.1 Chitinophagaceae bacterium | reverse complement strand
GCGATGTATCTGTATGAAAAACCAGCGTGGACAATGGATGACGGGCATACATTGAGAAAAAATAACCTCTTGGGGGTATCTCCCCCGGGGTCCACCATTCCCTCAAACCCCTCGGTCGAAAATACAAAAACTTACTGGCGCTTTCAATTCCCCAAAGGCGGGTAAAATGGGTAATGAATTTCTTTTATAGAAGCAATGTGTCTGTATGAAAAATCAAACCGTACGAAAGATAGATGACGGACAGGCAATGAAAACAAACAACCTATGCATCACCGTTAGTATATACCTAAAACTATACGAAACATTAATTTAACTCAATGTAATCACACAACCCGCTATCATTCAAAATGGCAGCATCGTTTCTTAAAACAACGCGTGAACATAAGGCTTAAATATTTTTGAATGCGAATAATCATATTCATGATCGGTTAGGCGTATTGTTTGAACAGATGGATGAACATCTTTCCGTGGTTTCAATTAGCGGTTGTATATCATACTTCTTACTCAAATAAACGCATTCGTTTACATCTATTCTCATAAAACTACAACGCCGAACCAAATACTTTTTTCAGCAGTTCGGTGGTGCGCGCCATTGGATTCTCCCGGATGTTTTTTTCCTCGCGGGCAATCATATCAAACAACGCATTGGTAGCGCGATTGGTTACATGGGCCGAGAGATCCGGATTGATTTTACGAATGGTTGTCGGGAAATCATTATACCGGTTAATTAAATCATCGTAATACCTCGTGGCGCTTACCTTATCCAGAGAAGATTTGATGACCGGATAAAATGCCTGATGTAATTTATCAGTGGTTTTGGTTCTGAAATAGTTCGTTGCACTGGTATCTCCACCGCGAACAATGCCCAAAGCGTCCGATAAGGTCATGGAGGTGATGGCATCCACAAAAATGGGCTTGGCATAACCTACGGCATCTTCCGCGCCCCGGTTGATTGCTAATACGGCCTGATCAACCATACTGCCCAACCCCAGCGTGCGCATGGTGTTTTCTATCCGGCGTGCCTCTTCCGGCAACAACACCTTGTACAACTCATTCCTGAAAAAACCATCGGTTACGTTCAGCGAGGTTACCGCTTTACCTAACCCCAGCGATAATGCCTGTTTAATTCCATCACCGGCCTCTTCTTCAGTTACGGCACTGTATCCGGGCAGTTGCTTTATTACATCGCAGGAAGAAAAGAACATCAATCCCGCCATACATACCAATACGCTTAATTTTTTCATGATGCACAAATTTATTGATTATACTGCAACTTCTTTGCCAAAATCAACCCGCGGTAAGCCCTATAAATATTACCTTTGCCATCCAATTACGTATTATGAGTACAGCGCATTTATCAGAACAGGAACAAATCAGGAGGGCTAAACTGGAAGATATTAAAGCCCTGAATATTGACCCTTACCCGGCGGCCCTGTATCCGGTGAATATGCATTCTGCAGATATCAAATCAAAATTTACAGAAGAACTTAAAGATTCGTTTGCAGATGTTTGTCTGGCCGGAAGGCTGATGAGTGTTCGCGATATGGGCAAAGCCAGTTTTGGAGTGTTGCAGGATGACCGGGGGAAGATTCAGTTCTACCTGAAGCAGGATGATATCTGCCCGGGAGAAGATAAAACAATGTATCAGCAATTATGGAAAAAGCTGATTGATATAGGCGATATCATTGGCATCAAAGGCTATGTTTTTACCACAAAAACCGGAGAGATTTCTGTGCACGTACGTGAGTTTACCTTACTCAGCAAATCTTTGCGGCCCCTGCCCATTGTGAAGGAAAAAGAAGGAGAAACGTTTGATGAAGTAACCGATCCTGAATTCAGATACCGCCAGCGTTATGCAGATTTAATTGTAAACCCCGGTGTAAAAGATGTTTTTCTTAAACGCACTAAAATGGTGAATGCCATCCGAGAATACCTGAACACACAGGGTGCTGTGGAAGTAGATACTCCGGTGTTGCAAAACATTCCCGGCGGTGCTGCCGCTCGTCCGTTCATCACCCACCACAACGCGCTGGATGTTCCGATGTATCTGCGCATTGCCAATGAACTGTATCTTAAAAGACTGATTGTAGGCGGATTTGAATGGGTGTACGAGTTCAGCCGGAATTTCAGGAATGAAGGGATGGACCGCACCCATAATCCTGAATTTACCATTCTCGAATTTTATGTGGCGTATAAAGATTACGAATGGATGATGCACACCACAGAACAACTCCTGGAAAAGGCAGCCCTCGCGGTGTGCGGAAACACTGAGGTTACGATAGGCAACAAATCCATCAGCTTTAAACCGCCGTTTAAAAAAATATCGATGTATGATGCCATTCTTGAACATACCGGCATCGATATCAGCGCTATGGATGAAAACGGTATCCGCGAAGTATGCAAACAGTTAGGCATACATGCAGATATGAAATGGGGCAAAGGAAAACTGATTGACGAAATCTTCGGGGAGAAATGTGAACACCATTATGTACAACCTACATTTATCACTGATTACCCGGTAGAGATGAGTCCGCTCACTAAAAAACACCGCAGTAAACCCGGACTGGTAGAACGATTTGAACTGATTGTGAACGGGAAGGAAATTGCCAATGCCTACAGTGAACTGAACGACCCCATCGAACAGCGTGAACGATTTGAAGAACAGGTTCAACTGATGGAACGTGGAGACGATGAAGCCATGTTCATTGACCATGATTTCCTGCGTGCACTGGAATACGGCATGCCTCCTACCAGCGGTATCGGATTTGGAGTAGACAGGCTGTGCATGCTGTTTACCGGACAGGAAAGCATTCAGGATGTACTGTTCTTTCCGATGATGCGCCCGGAAAAGAATGATTGATATTTTAACTAAAACTCATGTTACACCACTCATCCCTAAAAAGATGAGTGTTTCTTTTTATATGCATAAATTGCTTAAAATATTTCGGATATGTTTAAACTGAAAACGCTCTGCCTTTGGGTTTTAACTTGTTGCATCACTGTATCACTGCACGCACAAAAAAAGCAATTAACTAATGCTCAGTATTTTGAAAACAAACTCGACGATATCGTACAACCTTTACCGGTAGTACTTCGTTTTGAGAATGACAAAGAGTTTGTGATGATGAAGGATCGTAAATCTTTTCTGGTAAATGCCCTTACCGGCACGATGGAGGAATACAAAGGAAAGCCCGACGGCCGTGCTGAACAGTCTGTGAAAATAAAAGACCATGACATTTTTCTCAATGACCGCCGGATTACATCTACCCCTGAACAGGAAAAGAACCCAGTCTTGAGTCCTGACGGGCAGTACATTGCCTTCACCCGCAACAATGATTTATACACCTATCACATTGAAACATCGCGCGAAATCAGGATAACACAGGATGGTTCGGAACTGATTCTGAATGGGTATGCATCCTGGGTGTATATGGAAGAAATTCTGGGCCGCCGCTCCAATTATCGTGCTTTCTGGTGGAGCCCGGACAGTAAGCACCTGGCGTTCTTCAGAAGCAACGATACGCGGGTACCCGAATATACTTTAACGGATGACGGCGGTGCCGGTGGATATGTAGAAAAACTCCGTTATCCCAAGCCGGGAGATGCAAACCCTGAAATTAAGATTGGTATTGTGGCATCTGGCGGGGGAAACATTACCTGGTGCGATTTCAATGAAACCGATGATCAGTATTTTGGCTTGCCCTACTGGAAACCGGATGGCAACACATTGCTGGTTCAATGGATGAACCGCGCACAGAATGAATTGAAAATTTATGAGGTTCAGCCTGCAAACGGAAGTAAATCTCTTTGGTATGAAGAACGCACCCATACCTGGATTAATTTAGACGACGAAGGAGACCGCCTCCGGTTTCTGAGCAATGGCAACCTGTTATTACTCAGTAACAATGAAGGATACAATCATATATACCTCCATAACGCTGCCGGAAAAAGGCTTAATGCTGTTACCAGCGGACCGCTGATGGTTGAAGAAATTCTTTGGAACAACACAAAGGATGTGATATTCACCGCCCGAACCAGAGTCAATTCAACACGCGTACAGATTTTCAGGGCATCACTCAATGGCAAAAAAATAAAACAGCTAACTTCAGATAATTACCATCACACACAGATTACTGTTTCTCCCAATGCCAAACACATCACATACACTTACGGAAACGCACAAACGCCAAATGCGATTGCCATTCTCAGTGAAAATGGCAAAGCCAAAGACTTACACCATAGCCGTACGGCCGGTTTTGATAATTATCAGCTTGCCCTAACGGAAATATTGCGCATAAAAAGTGAAGATGGAAAATTCGACTTGCCTATTCGCATCATTCAGCCGTTAAACATGGAACCCGGAAAAAAATATCCGGTGCTGATTTCAATTTATGGCGGCCCGGCGAGAAATGATGTAATGGACAACTGGCGCTTATCCGGCACCCAGCAATGGTTTGCCAAAGAAGGATTGATGCAGGTTATTCTGGAACACCGCGGCAGCTCCCATTTTGGAAAAGAAGGAACAGATTACCTGCACCACAATCTGGGTTACTGGGAAATGACTGACTATATCACACAGGTAAAATGGCTCATCGCCAATCGTCAGGCCGACCCTGAACGTATAGCCATTACCGGTTTCAGCTATGGCGGATACCTGAGCGCTTATGCATTAACGTATGGTGCAGATTATTTTACTCATGGCATGGCCGGTGGCAGTGTAACAGACTGGAGTTTGTACGATACCCATTATACAGAACGCTTCATGGGTACACCGAAAACCAATCCGGAAGGATATAAAAAAAGCAGTGTAATGCAATACACCCATCAGTACAAAGGAAAGCTGCAACTGGTACACGGATTGATAGATGAAAATGTACATCCTCAGCATACAATCCGGCTGGCTACCGATTTACAGATGAAAAACAAAACCTTTGACATGATGCTGTACGGTGGCAATCGTCATGGCATCACCGGCAAACAGGGCATTCACCATTACAATCTGAAAAACCGTTTCATTTACGAGCACCTGATCAAAAAACCAATTCCCAAGGAGTTATTGAGGTAAAATGTAGCGATTGTTTTTTTATGGGTAAACAAACCTTCCGTTTCAGCACATGAAAATGGGAACGTGTTTCGTGTGCCGTTTTGGCTGAAACCGCCATGCACAGGCATTACTGCCCCTATGCCTTTACGTGATTATAACCTCGGGCTGCAGGATTTCCATCACACATTGCTTGCCCTGAGTGGGCCAAAAATTCCCGATTGTAGTCTTTTATTAAAATTTTCCCTTATATTTATTAAAACATTAAGCATATGGGAAAAATGTCAAACCACCGTCTTGCCTGTGTGGTGTTTGCGCTTATCATGGGCTTATTTGGAATTTTTCATTTATTCTATGCCGACAACATGGCGAAAAAAGTACCTGATTATGTGCCCGGAGGTGTTATTTGGGTATATATAACCGGTACCGGTTTCATCCTGTTTGCGTTGGCTATTTTACTGAATAAATACACCAAACTGGCCTGTTATAGTCTGGCAGCCATGTTATTGATTTTTATTTTCACCATTCATGTACCCATGGTTGTGAGTGGAGAAGATGAATTTGTAAAGCAGGAGGCTTTGCTGATGATGTTAAAAGACATAGGCTTAACCATCGCCGCCTTGCTGGTTGGATATAATTCCGACCGCCCGGATGATGCACCCAATCTCTGACCTGATTGATATATTTCAGTAAACCGATGCCATCGCACCGGAGGCATCGTATGCTTAATCGAGAAACAAATCTTTGTACAGATTTGCTCCCGGCACCACGGCGTATGGGGTAAAATCTGTGACTCCCTGCTCCTTTAGCACCTCTTCATCAATAAAATGATTGCCGGTACATTCGGCGGGTGGCCTGGTTACAATGGCCAGTACCGCATCAGCAATAATTTCAGGGGTTCTGCTCATCTTAGCCAGTGCCTCACCCCCCAGTAAATTGCGTACAGCAGCTGTATCGATAGTAGTGAGTGGCCACAGGGTGTTGGAAGCAATGCCATATTGCTTTAACTCTTCTGACAACCCGAGGGCTATCATTGACATCCCGTACTTACTAACGGTATAGGCTGTATGCTGACCAAACCATCTTTTATTCAGGTTAATAGGCGGAGACAGGGTTAAGATATGAGCCCGCGTGCTCTTTTTCAAATGAGGAATACAGGCCCTGGATACGATAAAAGTACCGCGCACGTTCACAGCCTGCATTAAATCGTACCGGCTTACGGGCAGTTGTTCGGTAGTAGACAGGTTAATGGCTGACGCATTGTTGATGAGGATATCAATGCCTCCAAAGGTATCAACGGCGCGTTGTACCGCTTCGTTCACCTGATCTNNCACTGCACCGCCAGCGCTTTACCACCGGCAGCTTCAATTTCTGCCGCTGCGGAATGAATGGTTCCGCCCAGTCGCGGATCTTCCTCTACCGACTTAGCCACTACTACAATGTTTGCGCCCTCTGCGGCCAGTTTTAATGCAATGGCTTTGCCGATTCCGCGGCTGGCCCCTGTAATAAATGCAGTGAGATGTTGCAGCTTCATGTTATGATTTTAAATGTTTCGTGTATGCCTCTTCGTTATACCCTACCAGCAACTCATTGTTGTACTCAATAACCGGTCGCTTTATCAATGACGGATATTGCTTCATGAGTTGCACTGCCCCCGCCTGCATGGTAACATCCTGTTCCTCCGGTGTTAACCCGCGCCAGGTGGTACTCTTCTTATTCAACAGCACTTCCCATCCGGCTTTTGCACTCCATTTTTTCAATAGTGAGGCAGTAATACCGTCAGTTCGGAAGTTGTGAAATGTAAAAGCCATATCGTGATGCTTCAGCCACTGCAATGCTTTTTTCACTGAATCGCAGTTTGGAATGCCATATACATGAATCATGTTTTGAACTTTTTACACCGGAAAACAGTTTGCCTGTAAAGATCAGATGCGTTTCCGGTAATTTTAAAGAATAGCCGGTTTATTGTTCATGATTTTTTCAATCTTCTCCATCACCTCATCTGTTAACAATGGCACTGCGTCCAGCGCTTTCAGGTTCTCCTGTAACTGTGTTTTTTTGGTGGCTCCTAAAATAACCGTACTTACATTCGGGTTTTTCAGACACCAGGCAATGCTCATCACCGCAGTGGAGATACCGAGTTTTTTGGAAAGGTCTGCCAGCTTTTTTACTTTTTTGAGGTTTTCATCTGTCATCCACCGCTCCTTCAGCCAATCAAAACCGGCAAGGGCAAAGCGGCTGCCTTTAGGAATACCCTCATTGTACTTTCCGCTCAATAAGCCGGAGGCCAGCGGACTCCAGATGGTAGTGCCTAATCCTACATTTTTAAATATTTCACTGTAGTCAGATTCAACCTTAGTACGTTCAAATAAATTGTATTGAGGTTGTTCCATCGTAGGGCCAATTAAACGGTAAGCCTGCGCCACACGGTGTGCTTCCATAATTTCAACGCCTGTCCATTCACTGGTTCCCCAATACATAATTTTCCCCTGTTGAATCAGGTGGTTCATAGCCCAAACCGTTTCTTCAATGGGTGTGTTTTTATCGGCACGGTGGCAGAAAAACAAATCGAGGTAATCCAACTGAAAACGCTGCAAGGCTTCATCACAGGCTTCCAGTAAATGTTTGCGGCTGTTACCGGTTTGGTTGGGCTTGTTTTCCTTTCCGCGATGCCCGAAGTATGCTTTGGATGAAACCACATAAGAGGTTCTGTCCCATTTCTTCTTTTTCAGAATTCTTCCCATCATACGCTCGCTTTCTCCCAGCGCATATACTTCAGCGTTATCAAAAAAGTTAATGCCGCTATCGTAGGCCAGACTCATAATATCCTCCGCCTGCTTATCGTTGATCTGTTTATCGAAACTCACCCAACTCCCAAAAGAAAGTGCACTGACCTGCAGTCCTGACTTTCCTAATCTTCTGTATTCCATAATGATGTTGTTTTTGTAAAATTACGTCTAAATCGTGAAGGCAATCGAGTGGATGAACATAAAAAAGGCTGTACTAATAAATGTACAGCCTATATTCATCGTGCTAACAACTTATTCTACACGAGCAGAAAAAGTTATATCAATATCGGAAGAAGACTTGGGGCTATCTACCGGGTCAGCCTCTACCTTATCGGGTGGGGTGGCGCCGTAATGCCTCAATACCACACGATATGTGCCTGTGGAGGCCACACCAGTGGTTACCCTTCCTGTTACGCCCAGGGTTATACCATTGCCATCGGTATTCAAATTATCAACCACAATACCGGATGCAGCAGAAGGCAGATGATAAAAACGGTGACTGGTGGATTCGTTGTTGATTTCAATCGTAATATCTTCTGTCGGTGTAACAGATTCATTCAACACCCGAACAGACATATTATAAGCCATGCCCGGTGAAAGTACAATTTCATCTATCACAGGTGGATTACCGCCGGGTCCGTCTACATCCCTAAACTGAAAAGTATTCGTTGTCCCGCCACCCACCGGAGTAAAAGACAACGCCACGGTGGTAATCAGTTCTTCGTCATTGCTTTCTTCATTGTCTTTGCTGCAGGAAGTAAGAGCAACACTTCCAAAGATTGCAGCCGCTAAAAAGAGTTTGAAATTTTTTTTCATGATGATTGATTTATTTTTTTAAAATGAATAGGTACGTTTAAATGGATGCCCACATTCCTGCCCATTTCATCGGTGAAATAGCGCATACTGTTCAGGTACTGGCGATACGTTGTATTGAGCAGGTTGCGGACCGAAATGCGAACGGTTACAGGTACCGCACCGATATGCCGGGTAGTGGAGAAATGCAGGTTCATCAGGGTGAATGCTTCCGGTGGAAGTTTGTAATCTGCCGGAGCCAACGTTTCATCCGGAATACGTGTTTGTCGGGTTACATGCTCGCCGTCAAGGGTTAGCCTGGTTTGTTTCCAGTGTTTTGAATCCTTCACCTGATAAGTAACACCGGTTGTATACCGGTTGGCCGGCATACCAATCAGCCAGTCGTTTGCACGGCGGTCTTTCGCATACAACAAACTCATTTTAGCTGTCCAGCTGATGGCCGGTACTACACTCCATTGAAAGGAGGCGTCTGCCCCCTGCAACAGAGCATGGGTCTGACTGTACACCACTTGCGGAAAAGCTCCTGCAATAGTGAGCACCGGGCTATCCGGCACAGGTTTCCTGTAAATGAAATCGCGGATGTAATGGGAGAACAACAACACCTCCGCCTGAAACGCACGGTTTGTGCTGTTATACGTTACGCCTGTACTGAGGTGCAATGATTTTTCCGGCACCAGATCCAGCTTGCCTTTCTCGTAGGTGGCCGCCCCATGGTGGATGCCATCGCTCAGCAACTCATTTACATAGGGAGCGCGTGACGAAAGGCTCGCGGATGTTTGTATTACCCATCGCGGATGAACCGTGTACAATACATTGAGGGAACCTGCCAGGGTATTGAATCGAAAATCATTATCAATAACGGTACCGCCAAAACGCAAACGGGATGTTTCCACTGACTTATGATCAAACCGAACACCGCCCTGTAATTCCCAACGGTGTTTCTTCCATTTTTCGAGATAGAAACCTCCCAGCGTATACGCGAAATAGTTAGGTATAAAGTATCGTCCGTTGTAACTGTTTTTCTGTTGAGTGAATGAAAGCCCCGCCGTTCCTTTAAATCCTTTTCGGGTGGGTTGTTCCCATACCAGATCCTGTGAAAAGGTGCGAATGAACAAATCCATTTGTGGTGTGTTGTTATTGCTTCGCACTACATCATATTCCTGCCGGTTGTTAAACTGAGCTGCCAGCGTAGCCTGAAAACTATGCCCCCGATGAGTATAACGCCCTTTCCATTTCACCAGGTGATGCTCCACTTCCTGGCGCGGGCGCTCGATGGTGTAGGTGTTTTCACCCAGGTATACCGCATCCGGTTTATTGGATTCTATGGCCGTGAGCAAATCGGTCAGGTTACCAATATGAGCCCCTTCAAAAATGCCGAGCGCCGTAGTGAACGCACTGTAAAACAGTTCGCTGGTGAACGCGCCGCCGTTGTAGCCCGCCGTGAACGATAAACCTGTTTCTTTCATGGCCGTATTGTTCAGTCGGTAATCCGGTGTTTTTACATTGGCGCCCCGCTTATGTGTGCCCTGTAATCTGAATGCCCAACGGTTACGCGTAAACGGAGTAAATTCTGCTATGCCTGAAAATACCATCTGGCGATTGTTGGTGAAATATCCGCTGTTCCATTCGGTCTGTACTCCCGGTGAAAACCTCAGGGGGCGTGGTTGAACGAGTACTACACCACCAATAGCATCAGAACCGTACATGAGTTCATCCACTCCTTTAATCACCGTTAACTTATCGGCAATGTAGGGATCTATCTCCGGTGCGTGTTCATTGCCCCATTGCTGGCCTTCCTGCCGAACGCCATTGTTGATGGTGAGGATACGACTGCCATGCAGCCCGTGAATCACCGGCTTGGAAATGGTGGCACCGGTTTGCAACAGGGTTACGCCATTCAAGATGCTTAATGATTCGGCTAACGATAATCCGCGGGTATTCCGAAGGGCTTCACCGGATAATTCTTTTTTTATTCCGGGTGGAAGACTCTTCTGCGATTGCAGCACCACTTCGCCCAACACTTTTCGTGCATGCGGCAAGTAAAAATCATAGTGTACATCTTTAGATACAGAAATCTTCTTAATCAGTGTATCGCAACTTACATGGGTAATTTGTACCGTATAGGTGCCGGCGCACAGGTTTTCAAAAAGAAAATCGCCCCGGGCATCAGTAATGCGCTGATCGCCGGTTTCCATGATGGTAACCACGGCAGCCGTCAGCTTATCTTTCACATCCTCATCTTCCACATGGCCGCTGAGGCGAAAGTTGCAGTTTTGAGCAATTGC
>DPFD01000279.1 GCA_003534175.1 Chitinophagaceae bacterium | reverse complement strand
CTAATAAACGTTTGAACACAAATTTTAAAAGCTTATGATTCTACCGACGCTTCTCCTTCAGCAGATTCCGTATGGTCTGCTTCATTCAATGGATTCAACTCGTCCTCGTCAGACTCGTACTCATCCAGTTTGGTGATGGCAGCAATTTCATCGCCTTCGTCTACACGTATGAGTTTAACTCCCTGTGTATTTCTTCCCTGCAAACTAATCTGACTCACCGGCATGCGAATGGTAATGCCCGATACACAGGTAATCATGAGATCTTCTTTTTCATTCACATCAAGCAATCCAACCAACGAACCCGTTTTGTCAGTAATGTTGATTGTTTTTACTCCTTTACCACCGCGATTGGTAATTCGGTACACCGGTTCGCCGCTATCATCATTCAGACGGGTGCGTTTTCCATAACCTTTTTCACTCACTACCAGTACTGAGGTTAAATTGGCAGCATTCCCACAAACCATTCCAACAACCTCATCGTTCTCATCATCCACTTCAATACCGGCTACTCCAATTCCACCACGACCTGTACTGCGTACTTTGCTCTCATGGAAACGAATGGCACGTCCGCTTTTTACCGCCATCATAATTTCACAGTTTCCATCGGTCATTTTCGCTTCTATCAACTGATCGCCTTCCAAAATATTGATCGCATTAATACCTGTCTGACGCGGGCGACTGAAATCCGCCAGGTCTGTTTTCTTAATGATTCCTTTACGTGTACAAAGTATGATATAATGATTCTTTAGGTACTCTTCATCATCAAAATTCTTCACATCAATAATGGCACGCACTTTATCATCCGGTGGAATCTGTACCATATTCTGAATGGCTCTGCCCTTGCTCGTGCGGTCTCCTTCCGGAATCTGATATACTTTCAACCAGTAACAGCGGCCTTTTTCAGTAAAGAACATCAGTGTATGGTGTGTTGAGGCCACAAACAAATGCTCGATATAATCTTCTTCGCGGGTTGCACTGCCCTTGGCTCCACGCCCGCCACGCTTTTGCTGACGGTACAAGCTGGCTGAAGTACGCTTAATATAACCCAGATGTGAAATGGTTACCACCACGTCTTCTTCCTCTATCAAATCCAGTATGTTGATTTCATCATCCGCATATTCTATCTGTGTTTTTCTTTCATCACCAGATTTCTGCTTTACCTCAAGCAATTCATTCTTGATGATTTCAAAACGTAAACTTTCATTGGCCAGAATTTCTTTTAACCGGGAGATTAACTGCATAATGGACTCATACTCTTCGCGAATTTTCTCAATTTCCATACCGGTTAATCGCTGTAAACGCAATTCCAGCACAGCTTTCGCCTGAATTTCAGACATCCCGAACTGACTCACCAAACCTTCCAGTGCAATATTCGGAGTAGCACTTTCACGGATGAGTTTAATCACAGCATCCAGGTTATCCAGTGCAATGATATATCCTAATAAAATGTGGGCACGCTCCTCTGCTTTGCGAAGCTCGTACTGGGTGCGGCGTACAACTACATCATGACGAAACTCCACAAACTCTGAAATCAACATTTTCAGATTCAGGATGCGAGGACGCCCCTTCACCAGCGCTACATTGTTGATACCATAAGAGGTTTGAAGATCTGAATACTTATACAATTGATTCACCACCACACTGGCAATAGCATCTTTCTTCAACTCAATAACTATTCTCGTTCCCTCCTTATTATTACTCTCATTGTTTACATCTGCAATGCCTTCAATAACCTTTTCGTTAATGAGTTCACCAATTTTCTGTGTAAGGGTATCGCGGTTAACCTGATAAGGTATTTCCGTGATGATTATTTTTTCTTTTCCTCTTGCATCCGATTCAATGGTGGTTTTACCACGAAGCACTACCCTTCCTCTGCCGGTATGCATGGCCGCTTTCACTCCGTCGAATCCATAGATGGTTCCTCCTGTTGGAAAATCAGGCCCTTTTACATGCTTGATCAGCTCATCAATGGAAATATCGTTGTTGTCGATGTACGCAATACAGCCATCAACCACTTCATTCAGGTTGTGCGGCATCATGTTTGTAGCCATCCCTACAGCAATTCCGCTGCTGCCATTCAACAATAACTGTGGAATGCGGGTAGGCAATACCGTTGGTTCCTGTAAGGAGTCGTCAAAGTTCAGCTGAAAATCTACCGTTTCCTTTTCGATATCTTCCAGCATAGCTTCGGCAAATTTCTCCATACGCACCTCGGTGTAACGCATAGCAGCCGGCGGGTCTCCATCCTGACTTCCAAAGTTACCCTGACCGTCAACAATCTTGTATCGCATCGACCATTCCTGAGCCATGCGCACCATCGTATCGTAGATAGATGAATCTCCATGCGGATGATATTTACCCATCACCTCACCCACTATACGGGCAGATTTTTTATACGGTTTATTGCTGTTATTTCCCAACTCGCTCATGCCAAAAAGCACCCGACGGTGTACCGGTTTCAATCCGTCACGTACATCCGGTAAAGCCCTTCCCACAATTACACTCATCGAATAATCGATGTAGGAGGTCTTCATTTGTTCTTCAATATTTACCGGGATAATTTTGCCCCTGTTATCGGGCATTTCTTCAAACCTTTCTTGATTTTCCATATTCGTTTTTGCAGGCTACAAATGTACGAAAATTAACCCGTTTGGGGTGTTTATTTGTCCGCATTTTATCCATGTTTTGGGGATAATTAACGCCCTGATTTTCCTGATTGTCAAACATTTTTTCTGATGGATTTTTACGGCTAATTTGCACGAAATTTTTAGGGTGAAAACGATACTACTTTTTGGCGCGGGAAAATCTGCAACCGTATTAATAAACTTCTTACTACAACAATGTGAAATCCACTCCTGGCAGTTGAAAGTGGCTGATGTGCGGGAAGATTTGATTCTGCTTAAAACGAAAGGCCACCCGAATTCCCAGGCCATTGCCATGAACATCCAGGATGATGCGCTCCGGGCTTCCTGGATTCAAAAAAGCGATATCGTGATTTCCATGATGCCCCCGGCCTTACATATTCTCATCGCCCGTGATTGCATCGAATATAAAAAATCATTACTTACCGCTTCGTATGTGGATGATGCCATTCGTGCCATGCATAAAGATGCAGAGGCAGCCGGTATCCTTTTTTTATGTGAGATGGGACTGGATCCGGGCATCGACCACATGAGCGCTATGCAGGTGATTGATCATCTTAAAGAACAACAGGCCACCATCACCTCTTTCAAAAGTCATTGCGGAGGATTAATCGCCCCGGAAAGTGACAACAATCCCTGGCATTATAAAATCAGCTGGAACCCGCGAAACGTAGTACTGGCAGGAAAAAGTGGCGCCCTGTACCTCAACCAAAACCGGCAGGTACAGGAGCCATACGAATCTTTGTTTGATGCCAGCCGGATGGTGCAGGTAGAGGGTGTGGATTATGCTTATTATCCCAACCGAAACAGCATTCCGTACATCAACCTGTACAACCTGCATCATGCCACTACTTTTTTCAGAACCACCCTCCGACATCCTGATTTTATGCGGGGCTGGCAGAAAGTAATCCAAATGAAACTAACGGATGAGCATACCCGATATCAGACAAACGGCCTCACTCCTGCTGCATTTTTCAAACAACATCTTCAGCAACCGGATGTTCAAAATTCGGAAACCACAGAAATACTGAATCAGTTCAACACAATAGACAACGGTGTTTTCGCTCAGCAAATGCAGTTTTTGGGCTGGAATGATGACACTACTTCAATCAATCTGGGGAATGCCTCCGCTGCCGATGTGATGCAATGGCTACTGGAAAACAAACTCGCCCTGCAGCCTCAGGATAAAGACCGCATTGTGATGCTCCATGAAATTGAATATTTGTTGAATGATGCCCATCACCTGATTCAATGCAGCCTGGTGGTAGATGGTGATGACGCCTCGGCTACGGCTATGGCTAAAACCGTTGGCCTTCCCCTGGGCATTGCGGCAGTATNNCTCGCTGAAACTAACCGGAGTGCATGTTCCGGTGTTGCCTGAAATTTATAACCCCGTTCTAAAAGCATTGGAAACACACGGCATTCGCTTTCACGAAACGCATACCGTTTTATCGGGCAGTTAACAGCCGAATTAATTCCTGAACCCCTGAGGTGGCATTCATTTCAATCGGGAAAATATTTTTGTACGGGTGTACAGAAGGAATGGTACGGTCAATAATATACTTCGGCACATCATCCCTTAATACACCCAACAGCCCGGCAGCAGGATACACCTGAAGCGAAGTTCCTATTACCACAAACACATCTGCGGTATGACAAATGGTAGCTGCATCTTCAATCAGGGGCACAGGTTCTTCGAACCATACAATGTGCGGCCGCAACTGATTGCCCTGAGGTGATACATCCCCCAGATTTATATCTTCCCTGATTTCGTAAACTGTTGATTCTCCCACTCCCCTCATCTTCAATATTTCACCATGCAAATGCAGCACATTGCTTGATCCTCCACGCTCATGCAAGTCGTCTACGTTCTGTGTTACTACAGTAACCCTGAAATGCTGTTCAAGAGCAGCGATACCGGTATGAGCAGCATTGGGCAAGGCTTTCAGCACCTCCCGCCTGCGCATGTTATAAAAATCCAGCACCAATTGAGGATTTCTGGCAAAAGCACTGGGCGTGGCTACTTCTTCTACAGCATAACCATTCCACAATCCGTCGCTGTCGCGAAATGTTTTCAATCCGCTTTCAGCACTGATTCCGGCGCCTGACAACACCACTAAGTGAGGAAGTGCACTCATATTTTTTCACCTGCCATTTCCATGATCGTAAACCATTCATCTTCTGTTACCGGCTGAACCGATAAACGCGACAAACGTATCAATGCCATCTGTTGTAAAGAAGGAACTTTTTTAATCTCGCTTAAAGGCACAGAGCGTTTCAGTTTTTTTACAGGTTTCAGTTCAACCGACAACCAATTGGGGTTATCCGAGGTGGGATCCTGAAATGCTGTTTTAGAAACTTTGGCGATACCCACAATTTCAACTCCTTCATTGCTGTGATAGAAAAACAACAGGTCGTTGAGTTTCATATCGCGAAGGTTGTTGCGCGCGCCGTAATTGCGAACACCGTCCCAGATTGTTTTTTTATCTGCTACAAACTGGTCCCAACTGTATTTGAACGGTTCAGATTTTACAAGCCAGTAAGCCATACTTGAAATGATTATCGTTAGGAATCTGCTGCCAGCACGTCTGCAATATGCAAAGCCTTCAGCGGATGATTGTGCTGCTGTATATAACCCTGCAAGTGCATAAGGCAACTCATATCGGTTGAAATGATATATTCCGCTCCCGTTTTGAGCGCATGTTGAACTTTCTGATCTGCCATCGCAATAGAAATGGGTTCAAACTTCACGGCGAAAGAACCTCCAAACCCGCAACAGGTTTCATTATCCTGCATTTCCACGAGTTTGAGTCCGTTCACCTGACTCAGTAATTTTCTCGGCCCTTCCTTTATTTTACATTCACGCAACGCAGCACAGCTGTCGTGATACGTGGCCACCGCATGAAACGATGCACCCACATTTTCTATTTTCAGTACATCCGTTAAAAATTCAGTGAATTCAAAAATGCGCTTACCCATATTTCTTACGGGATTATGCAATGTGGCATTATCAAATAAAGCAGGAAAATAATTCTTCACGAAACCCACACAGCTGGCGCTGGGGGCTACGATATAATCGGAATTTTCAGAAAAATCGCGCATGAATTTAGCGGCCACTTCCTTGGCATCTTCTACAAATCCGGCGTTGAATGCCGGTTGTCCGCAACACGTTTGATTGGGATTGTAATACACACTACATCCGGCTTTCTCCAGCACCTTCACCATGTTGAATCCTACTGACGGATACAACTGATCAATAAAACATGGTATAAAGATGTTTACATTCATGTGCAAGTGTGAATTATTTCAAATAGGCTGATTGACCGAAGGCAATCATTTTCAGTGCAGCTACGGCAACTTCTTTTCCTTTATGTCCGTGCTTACCTCCTATTCTATCGAGCGCTTCCTGCTGATTGTTCACGGTGAGTACACCAAACAGCGTTGGCACCGGCAACTGGAGGTTCAATAAGGTAATAGCAGACGTAACCGACTGACAAACATAATCGAAGTGCGGAGTTTCACCACGAATTACACAGCCGAGTGTGATGAAAGCTGAGGGCACCATCCTTGACCCTTTGGCATTTTCCCATACTTTCTGAATGGCATAGCCGATCTCAACTGCTCCCGGTACCGTATACACGAAGTATTTCACTTCATGTTTGTTCAAAATCTCTTTCACTCCATCCAGCAGGGCATCAATGACGGCCGCATTCCATTCTGTTTTAATAATAACAATACAGGCATCCTTGTCTATTTGGATGCCTGCAGTATTCAATAATAATTCGCTTTCAGATGTCATTGTACTTGCTTAGTCGGTTGACTTTATTTCAGTTCTCCCAGGCGGGCCAGATACTTATCCACATCCCCTGAACGAACTGCATTATATGCGGGGAAACCGTCTTTCAGTTCCTTGTACAGTTTCTTGGCGTCCTCTGTTTTATTGATAGCATCCGCATAGGTTGCCGCCATGAATAAAGCTTCCGGTGTAACGGATTCATCTTTTTTGTTTACAGCAGCCGCTTTTTTGTAATGCTCCAATGCTTCACTGGTTTTTTCCAATTCTGCATAAGCATGACCCAGCATCAGATAGGCTTTACTTTCCAACTGATGTGCACCGTTGGCTTTAAAATTCTTAAGGTGTTTAATGGCCTTATCGAATTCTTTTAAATGCAGATACGTAGCACCGGCAATATATTCCGCACGATTCGCCGCAGCAGTACCGCCATGAGAGCTGATAACCTTTAAGACGCCGGTTACCTTATCATTTTCCAAATTGCCTCCATTCAGTACAATAACTGATGAATCTTTGTTGAATGAAGTGGCAGCCATTTTGCTGAACAGATTTTCCGCCATAAAAATAGCATCGCTTGCTTTTTGCTCAGCAGGTTTCTGCACCATTTCACGATAACCAATCCATGCAGCCACCGCCAGGATGATTGCTCCGGCACCGTACAATAAAGGCTTACTGTATTTCTCCCATACATTGCCGGCTGAAGTTTCGGTATNNGTGGTTCCTTGTTTCTCGCTCATATAAAATTGAAAATAAAATGTTAGTTTTTAATCTGTGATAAACGGATAATCTTCCTGTACATATACGTCTTTCAGTAATTCATCATCGTCTGGCCATGGACTGTTTTCTGCAAACTGCACACTGTCTTCCACTTCATGACTTACCCAATCTACAATAGCATTGATTTCATCATCCTTTACTGAAAAATCTTTACGTAATACCTGCTCTACATACTCAATCGGGTCCTTCATTTTGTAGGCCTCCAGTTCTTCTTTCGTGCGGTATTTCTGAGGGTCACTCACGCTATGGCCCTTGTAACGATAGGTTTTAATTTCCAGGAATGTAGGTCCTCCTCCGTCTCTCGCTCTTTTCACGGCGCGTTCAACGGATTCGTGTACTTTTTCCGGACTCATACCATCCACCACATCCGCCGGCATGTCATATGCATCCGCCATGCGAACAATATCTTTTGTTTTGCTGGTACGTTCTACTGAAGTACCCATTGCATAATTGTTGTTTTCACAGATGAAAATTACCGGCAGGTTCCACAACATGGCCATGTTGAAGGTTTCATGCAGCATACCCTGACGGGCAGCGCCATCACCAAAAAAGCAAAGCACCACATTTTGTGTGCCTTTATACTGCTCAGCAAATGCCAATCCCGCTCCGGTTCCTATCTGCGCGCCCACAATGCCATGTCCGCCAAAAAAGCGCTCCTTCACTCCAAAAAAGTGCATACTTCCACCCTTTCCTTTACTGCAACCGGTGGCTTTACCATACAGTTCAGCCATACAGCTTTGTGGCGTAACGCCTTTGGCAATGGCCAGTCCGTGATCACGGTAGGCGGTAATGAAAATATCTTCAGGCTGGGTGGCGGTCATGCATCCGGCAGCAACAGCTTCCTGACCAATATAAAGGTGACAAAAACCACGGATTTTCTGCATTCCGTATAACTGACCGGCCTTCTCCTCAAAACGCCTGAGCAGCAGCATCAACCGGTACCAATAGATATAGGTTTCTTTTGAAAAATTCTTAGCCAAAGCGGTTATAATTTTAGTGGGCAAAGATAAGGGGAAAAATATGAATTTGTACCCGGTTTCAACGGCTGTTCAGAAATGGTTTGTAAATTGCCGGGCCGATGTTGCGCCTGAAACATATTAGCATTACGCAGTATAAAAATTACGAATATTTCAATCTCCCTCTCGAAAAGATGGTAGTTGGCATATCCGGTAAAAACGGGCGTGGAAAAACCAATTTACTGGATGCGGTTTTTTACGGATGCTTTACCCGCAGTTACTTCTCCTCCACCGACCAGATGTGTACCCGCCAGGGAGAATCGGGTTTTCGGCTTGAGCTGGATTTTGAACTGGATGATGCGATTAAAAAAGTGGTTTGTATTTACCGGGGTGGAAATAAAAAAGAAATTTTACTGAACGATGTGCCTTATGAAAAATTCTCCCAACATATCGGGCTCTTTCCGGTTGTGATGATCGCGCCGGACGATATTGAACTGATTACCGACGGCAGCGAATTGCGCAGAAAGTTTATCGATACCATGATCAGTCAGTTGAACCCGGATTATTTGCAATACCTCATTCGCTATAATAAAATACTGGCTCAGCGAAACAGCCTGCTGAAACAATGGCAACATCAGCCAAACACTGCATTGTTAGAAATACTGGATGAACAATTGATTCTTCCCGGG
>DPFD01000224.1:767-3371 GCA_003534175.1 Chitinophagaceae bacterium | reverse complement strand
TGAAACCATCCTGATGCATCTAAGCAAGGGGACAGGCATACGTGGGTTAACCGGCATACCGGTGAAAAATGATTACATCCGCAGGCCATTGTTGTTTGCTTTCCGGAAAGACATTGAACATTATGCGCAGGAGTATGGGGTACACTGGAGAACAGATGCCTCCAATAACACCAACGATTATACGCGAAATCATTTCCGATTACACGTAGTACCGGAGATTGAAAAAGTGTATCCCTCATTCGTACAAAATATGGCGCAGAATGTGCACCGATTCAGCGATGCTGAGCAATTGTACCATCACGCGGTTCAGCTCATCCTGAAAAAGTTGCTGCTGCATAAATCCAATGAAATACACATCCCCGTAGCCCTGTGGCTGAAGCAGCCCGCGCCCGCTGCGTTGTTGTTTGAAGTGTTGCATCCTTTGGGTTTTTCTCCCGACCAATGTTCGGAGGCCTTTCGTTTAAAAGACAGCGATAGCGGCAGGTATGTACAGTCGGCTACACATCGTGTGCTAAAAAACAGGGGGTGGCTGATTGTTTCGGAATTGGGCGGGCAGCAAGACAATCACTTTCTGATTGAGTCCCCCAAAGATCAAACTATCCAATTACCCGGTGCCCGGTTAAAGATTAACAAGATGGTTACGGTGCCGGATATTCGAACTGCTGCACCGCAGACTGCATTGCTGAATATGGACGAACTCGAATTTCCGCTGTTATGGCGGAAAGTGAAACCGGGAGATTATTTTTATCCGCTGGGGATGGAAAAGAAAAAGAAAATCAGCCGTTTTCTGATTGATCAGAAAGTTCCTTTGCACGAAAAGGAAAACACCTGGGTACTGGTTTCAGGTAACCGTATCGCATGGGTTGGGGGCATGAGGATTGACCATCGCTTCCGCATTACAGAAAATACGCACCAGGTATTACGGTTTGATTTACTTCCCGAAAATGCTGGGATTTGATATTTCGGCAATAATACCTTCGAACAAAATAGGTTGCATGAGGGCAATCAGTATCAGAGTAAAAACAAGTCCGTACACCGATCCCCACAAATGCGCATCGTGGTTTACATTGTCCTGCCCGCGTTTACCCATATATACACAGTACACAATAAAGAGCACCGCATAAATAGTGGCAGAAATTTTTATGGCTCCATAGAGATATATCGCCCCCCAGGGATCAAACACAATTGCGGCAAACACTACCGCACTTACGGCGCCGGATGCTCCCAGTGCCCGGTACTGGTGATTGTCTTTATGCTTTAGGTAACTGGAGATATCAGATACAATCAATGCGGTAAAATAGAGGAGGAGATAGGTGAGTTGTCCGCCCAGGCCGTAGTAACTAAAATATATTTCAATGTTTCTACCGAAGAAAAACAGCGTGAACATATTGAAAAAGAGATGTACAAAATCGGCGTGTAAAAATCCGGAAGTAATCATCCGGTAGTACTGACGTTCGCGTTTAATGCGATAGGGCCATAAAATGGTTTTATCAACAAATGAGGCATTGGAAAAACCCAGTAGTGAAACCAGTACATTAACTGCAATCAGCAGGATGGTAATGGGATAAGCGTTAAAATCCATGGTTACATTTTAATTATGCCCTCAGGCATGGTGATATTTTTCGTTTCTGATGATGGTACAGGCCCTGTAAATTTGTTCCGCGAGGATTAACCGCACGAGCTGGTGAGGAAATACCAGGGCGGATAAACTCCACTGAAAATCGGCACGCTGTTTAATGGTGTCGTCTACTCCATAAGCTCCACCAATTAAGAAGACTATGTTTTTGCGGGCCTCATTGGCTCTTAGTTGCAACAGCTCTGCCAATGCCTCGCTTTTAATCATTTTCCCCTTTTCATCGAGCAGTACCAGGTAATCATTATCCTCGAGTGCTTCCAATACGGCAGCCGCTTCTTTCTGTTTCAGGGCCGCTTCCTGCAAAGTACCTGCATTTTTGGGTGGGGGAAACATGCGCCACTGAACAGGAAAATAATGCGTGATTCTTCGTGTGAAGAGTTCGATGCCTTCCTGAACAAATGATTCATTGGCTTTGCCAATGCTCCAGCATTGTATTTTCATACCATTGGTAATGATTGCCTTTTACAGAAGGGCAATAGCCCAGCAAAGGTAAGCAGGGATCATCGTAAAAATCCTGCTTTGTAAATCAATGGGTTACTTTAGCCTGCGGGAAGATTGTGCTGTATTTGCTTGCACGCTTCGAAAAATGAATGTACTTTCACTTACTACTCTAAGACGCAGTCCAGCGTTCTCGTCATTTTTCCAATATTGTTATGATTAACTGAGTGTTTTAGTCCACCTATCCCGTGGTTTACCGATTATCGTTTAACAACTGAATCGAAACCCATGGGACATAGTTACTCTGTACACAAAAAGGAAATCAACGGCGTACCCACGTACTTCATTAAAAAATTCCTGACTTTTCCTGACCAGCAAGACATCCCTGACATCCGGGAAGGATTTGGCATGCACAGCAATTTTGAAATGGCCTGTTCTATTGCCGGAGTGGAGAGCGATACCATAAAATTGAACTTACGGCAACAGGTAGACGAAGAATCTGCTGAGGGTAAAGTTATTCCCCTTCAGCC
>DPFD01000224.1:0-752 GCA_003534175.1 Chitinophagaceae bacterium | reverse complement strand
AAGTATCCGGATGACCCGCTGATATATTATTCAGATGAATATGCTTATTACCTTCTCTTGAAGAGGCGCGCTATGGTTTTACCCAAATCGTCGAGTTTCTCGAGCGGTTCCAGCACGGATGGATTTTTCAGGTCTAACTCAGAATTTTCATCTATGCCGGTTTGCATCGGATAGATGAGGATGAAGTTGGTTGTTTGAAAATATTTATTCAGGTAATGCGGAATTTTAGTCATGTGCTGATGGTACGACGGACGGTCTTTCCGGCTCATGATAAGGATCAGGTTATCGTTGGATGACACATCGCGCGACAGAATCAGAAAATCATTCCAGTCGTCGAATTCATTCATAGAGCAATCTACCGGATGTTTTTTATTAACTTCAGCAATATAAGAGAGCGTTTGTGCTGTGGCGTAAAAGACCAGTTTAGCACCGGTATTACGGGAGATATTCCAAACCTTCACCAGCCAGAACGGAAAACCGGGTTCCTTTTCAGCACGCTCCGGAATCACGATAATATGCCTTTTTATGGTAGACAACGGTTGACTGGGTTTATAAATAAGTGTTGTGGTGTTACATTTAGTTAAAATACCTTCGGTAAGATTCCCCAGAAAATTGTCAGAAATTCCTTTCTTTTCGTGCAGGCCTAACAGTAAGTCGGTGATTTTGTTTTCTTTAACCACACTGCTGATGGCGTTCACAATATTGATATCGTATCGTATCAGTTCATGAAGGTGCATATCTGCTGCGGCGGC
>DPFD01000262.1:11663-12838 GCA_003534175.1 Chitinophagaceae bacterium | reverse complement strand
ACTGACGCAGGAACAGTACGATAAAACAATAAAATATGTTACCGGTTTTTAGTTTACAAAACTGAAAATCTATGCTGTGTGTACGTAATAGAATACCTGTTTGATTACAATGCAAGTTTAAACCTTTCCGCGAGCAACTGTAAATCATCATAAACTTCCTCCATTAATTCAATCCCGTGTTGTAACCGATGAGCGGTTTCTGTTCGCTCCGGGTCTCCGGGAATAACAACCGTTTGTTCAGGATGAATGGGAGCGGCGGCACGCATGTCGCGTATCCAGGTATCCATATCTTTTTTAAAATCGGCAGCCTTTCTGAATCCGTCAATACGTATCGCCCCGAAAAAATGGCCGATGCCCTTACCCGGCATGAAAGACGGCATGGCGAGATACGCCGGAAACGGTGGTACATATTTTCCAAAATTAGCACCACTCAATACCCCGGAGAAAATATCTACTATGCTGCCGAGCATAAATCCTTTGTGGGAACTGTGTTCCCGATCGCCGCCCAGCGGCAACAAAGCTCCTCCTTGCTTCAGGGCAGATGCATCAGTAGTGGGTGCCCCCTCCTGCGTTTGTATCCAGCCCAATGGAGCGGATTCTTTTTTTCTCTGGAGGATTTCCAGCTTGCCATTAGCTGCCGTGGTGGTGGCAAAATCGGCCACAAAGGGAGGCTCCTCTCCCGCAGGAATCGCCACCGCTATCGGGTTGGTGCCCAGCATCCGGTCTTTCGAAAAGGTGGGCGCCACTAATGGAGAGGCGTTCGTAAAGGCAATACCAATCATATCATGCGGTAAGGCCATCATAGCATGAACGCCGGCAATACCAAAATGACTGCTGTTGTGTACACTTACCCAACCGGTTCCCACCTGCGCCGCCTTAACAATGGCCACCTGCATAGCATAGGGCGCTACACATAAACCCAAACCGGCATTCCCATCTACCACCGCCGTACTGGGTGTTTCATGTTCAATGAAAGGCCATGTATTGGTTTGAATTCTACCGGCATCCCACAACCGTACATAACCACTCAAACGTGCTACACCATGACTGTCAACCCCTCGCAAGTCGGCCGACAATAACACACGTGCCGCATCTGCAGCCGAAGACGCAGGAAGTCCCATTTTCAGAAACACCTGTTCTGCAAACGTTTTCAGTTGTTCATATCCACATTGAAT
>DPFD01000262.1:8593-11649 GCA_003534175.1 Chitinophagaceae bacterium | reverse complement strand
ATTTTTGCGCCGCACAAACATATTACAGATGGGAAGGATATTTGAAGTTAGAAAAAGTGCCATGTTTGCCCGTTGGGATAAAATGGCAAAGAATTTTACCCGTATTGGTAAAGAAATAGCTATTGCTGTGAAGGCCGGCGGCCCCGATCCGGAAAACAACCCGGCACTGCGCAGATGCTACCTGAATGCCAAGGCCTGTAACATGCCGAAAGACCGTGTGGAAGCGGCCATCAAGCGGGCCATGGGTAAAGATACCAGCAACTACGACGAGCAAACTTATGAAGGGTATGCCCCCCATGGCGTGGCCATTATGGTAGAAACAGCTACCGATAACCCCACCCGTACCGTTGCCAATGTAAGAATGCATTTCACCAAAGGGAACGGCGCACTGGGCACCAGCGGCTCGGTTGCATTTACGTTTACGCGTATGGGTGAGTTTAAAATAAAGAATTCAGGTCAGAATCTCGAAGAGCTTGAACTCGAACTGATTGATTACGGGTTGGAAGAAATCGGTGAAGATACCGAAGGCAACATCATCATTCGCACTGCCTTCAACGAATTCGGCAATATGAGTAAGGCACTGGAAGATAAAGGAATTGAAGTAATAACGGCAGAGCTTACACGCATTCCTCAAACCACCGTAGAGCTGGGTGAAGAGGAAGCCAACGAAGTGCTTAAACTGGTAGACCGCTTAGAGCAGGATGATGATGTGCAGAAAGTATATCACAACCTGAAATAAGGTTTTACTGCCTCAAAAAAATTACCCCGCACGTTACAAACACTGCGGGGCTTTTTTTATTTTTTTAAACCGGTAAAGCTATTCTTCCTTTCCATACCGGAATACAATTTTTGCATTCGTTTTTAAATCGTAAGAGGCAAAGAGTTCGTATCGTTTTTTACCGGCCACAATTACTACCAGGGCAGTATTGGGCGGTATGGTACCGAGGTTATTGGCAAACAGTTCTACCACATGCTCACGGTCTTTACTGATGGGTAGTGTAATCACCTTGGCCTTATCGGTAATCATATATTTGTTGAGCACCACCTGATCATCATAAAATACCGTTACGGTATCATTGTCAATTTCTCCGTTATCATAAATGAATAAGCGGATGGAATCGGCTTCGGTTAGGATAGTACGCACCAGTTTCGATGAACGTTCCTTTTTGGCCTTCACCAGTTGAGGCGCCACAATCACCGGAGGTTCGGCCGGTTTCACGGGCTCAATTTTCTTTTCCGGCTCTACAGGCTTGGGTGCCGGAGGCACTGGCTTGGGAGCGGGAAGCTTAGGAGCAGGCTTGGGCTCGGGTTTCGGTTTAGGCGCCGGTGGTTTAGGGGCAGGTTTTGGCTCGGGCTTAGGTGCCTGCAACTTGCGCACCTCCCTCATGGTAGAATCCAGTTTTTGGGGCTTGTTGCTTACCCGGCGCAGCCATTGCGGTTCTCCCCGGCTACCGAGCAACTGATCCAGCAAACTGCGGGCACCGAGATTCTCCCGGAGATATTCACCGTCTGCTTCTTTACTGTATCTCCAGTTATAGGTGGTGGTTCCATGTGACCCCGACTGTTCAATCATTACCCCGCCGTATCCCACCAGCCGGAGTGCGCCTTTGTCGTATTTGCCATGAAAAGAGGCCCTGCACCAACTGTCATCAATCGCCTCATCATACGTATACCCAAACACGGTATCTTTTGTATGCCGGATTACCAGTTTGATGTAGGTTGTGCCTCCACCTTTTCCAATCCAGGTACCGGTAAGGTCCTGCGCCAGGGCACCCAGCGGCACGGAAAGTAACAGTAAAAGCAATATTTTTTTCATAGCTTGTCTATCTATTCAGCCATCATGCTGCTCACCTCCCGTATCACATCTTCGGCACTGGGCTTGGAGAAATAATCTCCGTCGCTTCCATAGCCCGGACGATGAGCCTTGGCGGTAAGTGTTCTCGGAGACACATCCAGGTATCGGTACCCGCCCTGTTCTTCCATCACCTTATTGAACATATAGGCTGCCGCACCACCCGGAACATCTTCATCGATGAACAATATGCGGCTCGTCTTTTTCAGCGATTCCACAATAACGTGTCCCGTATCGAACGGCAACAGGGTTTGCACATCCACTACTTCGCAACTTATCCCTTCTGCTTCCAGTGTTGCCACCGCATCCATCACAATACGCAGGGTTGAGCCATAGGTTACCAGGGTGATGTCATCGCCGGCATGCACTACTTCGGGTACGCCTAACGGTACAGTGTATTCGAGCAGATTCGACGGCAGCTTTTCTTTCAGCCTGTATCCATTCAAACACTCCACAATCAGCCCCGGATCATTACTGCGCAACAGGGTATTGTACATCCCCACCGCCTGCGTCATGTTCCTCGGTACACATACATACATCCCGCGCAGGGCATGAGTTACCATTCCCATGGGCGATCCGCTGTGCCAGATACCTTCCAAACGGTGGCCTCTGGTACGCACAATCAACGGTACACTTTGCCGGCCGGCCGTGCGGAAATGCGTAGTAGCCACATCATCACTCAGGGGTTGTAAACCATACAGTAAATAATCGAGATACTGTATTTCGGCTATGGGCCGCAGGCCTCGCAATGCCAGGCCTATACCCTGCCCCATGATGGTTAACTCCCGGATGCCGGTATCAAAAATGCGGTCTTCCCCGTACTTTTCCTGCAACCCGCTGAAACCCTGATTTACATCACCGATATATCCAAGATCTTCTCCAAATGCCACCACCTTATCGTTCTCACTGAACAATTGGTTGAAATACTGGTTCAACACTTCAAATCCGTTCACCATCGGTGCATCCGCATCATACTGCGCAGGGGTTACCGGCACCTTCATGGCGCTGCGGGGCCCTTCGTTGTACAAATGCGAATTATACAGTTCGGCATGTGTAGTCTGCAAATCTTCGTAATATTTTTTCAAAGTAGCAGCACCACCGGTGTTTTTTAACAATCTTCAAGCAGTAGCAATTGTTTTGAAAACATCCCTGCGCAACGGTTCGCGAAGGGCCTTCAAATCTGCGGTCAGTTTCAGCACTTCAC
>DPFD01000262.1:0-8580 GCA_003534175.1 Chitinophagaceae bacterium | reverse complement strand
TTCCGGATGGGCGTGAGGTAGTTCTCCCAGGCGCGTTGTTTGCTTTCCTTCACATGCGTCAGCGCTTCCGCTTCAATCTCTTTCAGTTCCTCCTCTGTAGCCAGCGCATTGGATAAAATCCACTGGCGCATCTGGCGGATGCCATCCCACTCTTTTTCCCATTCGAGGCGTTCGGGCGATTTATACCGTTCATGGCTACCCGAAGTAGAATGCCCCTGGGGTTGGGTAATTTCCTCCACGTGGAACAAAACGGGAACATGTGTAGCCCGTGTATGGGCAATAGCCTGTTCCATCACCTCACACATACCGGCATAATCCCATCCCTTCAGTTTGTATATTTCAATTCCATTGGTTCCGTCTTTTTTCTGCAATCCCGCCAATGCATCAGATATTGAGGCCTTGGTGGTCTGATATTTTTTAGGAACCGATATACCATATCCGTCATCCCACACAAAAACAGCCAGCGGCACCTGCAATACGCCCGCCGCATTCAAGGTTTCCCAAAAATGCCCTTCACTGGTGCTGGCATCTCCAATCGTACAAAAGCACACCTCATTTCCTTTGTTACTTAAGTGGGTATAGCCATGCAGTCGGTTAACATTGCGGAATACCTTCGACGCAAATGCCAGTCCCAGGGCACGCGGCATTTGTCCGCCCGTAGGCGCCATGTCGCTGGAAATATTTTTACTGCCCGACAAATTCAGCCATTCGCCGTTTTCATCCACCATAGGGGTAGCGAAATGGCAGTTCATCTGGCGGCCGGCACTAAAAGGTTCGTGATTGATGTCCGGGTCGGCATAAAGCTGGGCAAAAAACTGCTCTACGGTTGCCAGTCCGGTAGCAAACATAAAGGTCTGATCGCGGTAATACCCCGAACGAAAATCACCCGGCTGGAAGAACTTGGCCATGGCCACCTGAGCCACTTCCTTTCCATCACCGAAAATGCCAAACTTAGCCTTGCCGGTCAGCACTTCCTTTCTTCCCAGTAAACTGGTTTCCCTGCTTATACAGCATATCCGGTAATCGTTCAATACTTCATTTCTGAACAGTTCAAAACTCAGTTTATCCTGCTGGGTGGTATCTGTTGTTTGTTCCATAATCTACTCTTTCGATGAACGGCAAATTTATTGATTTTAGCCTCGGTATTGTTAAAAAAATGGTAAGCGGGCACCTTTTATTGAATCATTCATGCGTTTTATTATCTTTGGTATCCCAAAAAATCATAACACAATGAAAAAAATATTACTCAGTGCATTTGCATTATGTGCAACAATGATGGCCACCGCTCAAAACCAGGCTGCTGATCCACATGCCGGACACGATCATGCCAAACCCGCGGCGGTTGCGAAAACCGAGGAGACCATAAAAATTGAGTCTGTACATGATTTCGGAAAAATTCCTCAGGGTAAACCGGTAACCTACGATTTCGTATTAACCAACGTTGGAAAAGAACCCGTTAAGATAAACAATGTGCAAGCAAGCTGTGGTTGCACCACACCATCCTGGGAGCGCGACAAGGCCATTGTTCCTGGAACAAGCACTAAAATAAATGTTGGCTACAATGCCGCTGCCGAAGGACCGTTCAGCAAAAACATCACCTTAAACTATGGAGATAACCAAACCAAGATCATCACCATTAAAGGAGAAGTTTTTAAAACACCCGCTGCCAGCGCTCCTGAAACCAAAGCGGCAGAAATCAAAGAATAAAAAGAATAATTTATCACGATCAAGAAAATAAACAGCTATGAAAAAAATCCTCTTTTCTTTATTGGCACTTGCATTTACTGTTTCTTTATCTGCACAGAACACTCCCGATAAGGTTGCCAAATTCAAATCAGATGTAATTGACCTTGGAAAAATTGAAGTAGGAAATCCCAAAACCGCTACGTTCCATTTTTCCAACATTGGAGCCACACCGTTGATTATTGAACAGGCTAACCCCACCTGCGGTTGCACCATCGGAGATTATACAAAAGCTCCGGTAGCCAAAGGAAAAGACGGATGGATTAAAGCAACCTACAATGCTGCAAGTATTGGAGCCTTCGACAAAAAAATGTCGGTGAAGTTTGCCGGAGTTGACGGTACAAAAGATATCACCATCAAAGGTGAAGTACTCAGCAAAGAAGATTATGCCAAGTATATCGCTTCTACCAAAAAAAGCACTACCCCTGCAAAACCATAATGCAGGCATAACCATTTTAAAAGGCTCTTGTTCTGCAAGAGCTTTTTTTATTCAATTTTAAAATTCCTGAACATGTTTGCCAACGCCATTGAAAGAGTAGCCCGCTTTACACGTCCGCTGCATACCATCATGCGCACCTACCAATCAAAGCAGGTGATTCCTGGATCGGCCACTTTGTTTTTCGTAAACCGCGAAGGCTATGCCGTTACCTGCAAACATGTAATTGAAATGCTCGCCCAGGCCGAACGCATCAACCTCAATTACCGTCAGTTCACCGAAGAGAGAAATCAGTTACAACTCACTGGTGCAAAGGACGATGAACAAATAGCCCAGCTGGCCGCGCGATTCCACATCAACGAAGCAGCTGTGGTACAAATGCTGAATACCTTTGTGGATTGCGTGGATTATATGAGCGGCTTTACCTGGCACCTGCATCCTACACTCGACCTGGCCATTTTAAAGTTCAACGATTTCAACAAAGTGCACTATCAGGAATGTGCCACCTTTGTGAAGGATACCGGTCAGATTCGTCAGGGCAATTTTTTATGCAGGCTCGGGTTCCCGTTTCCTGAGTTCAGCAATTTTATGTATGTGGAAGAACGNNGGACCAACGCACGGCCTGTTTCGCCGCGTTTTCCGATTGAAGGGATGGTGACCCGTTTCCTGGCCGACCCCAACGGGTTGTACGGCATAGAACTGAGTACCCCTGGCCTGCGTGGGCAAAGTGGCGGACCACTCTTCAACAGCGACGGGCTGGTATGCGGTATGCAATTCTCCACTAAACATCTTCACCTTGGATTCGATCTGGTAAATACCGATATCATGATCAACAACGTGGTGCAGAAAGTTTCTGATTATTCTTTCCTCCATCTCGGACAATGCATTCATGCCGACGCCATTAAAACATTCCTGCGCCAGCACGGTGTAAAATATTATGAGGAATAATCCCGCTGAACGCCTTCTGCGTTTATCTTTGCGGCATGTTAACCATTAGCCACCGCGGCACCGAAATGCCCGCATCTCCCATTCGTAAGCTGGTTCCTTATGCTGAAGCAGCCAAGAAAAAAGGAACGACTGTATATCACCTCAACATCGGCCAGCCCGATATTGAAACCCCGCCATCCATCATGGATGCCGTAAGGCATTGCCACCTTCCGGTTCTTGAATACAGCCACAGCGCGGGTAATGAAAGTTACCGCAAAAAGCTGGTGGAGTATTATGCCAAGAACAACATCCACATCACCCCAAACGAAATCATTGTAACCGCAGGCGGCAGTGAAGCCATCCTGTTTGGTTTCATGGCCTGTTTGGATGCGGGTGATGAAGTCATCATCCCTGAACCTTTCTACGCGAATTATAACGGATTTGCCATCCAGGCAGATGTGGTAGTGAAACCCATCCGCAGCAATATTGAATCCGGCTTTGCCTTGCCGCCTATTGAAGATTTTGAAAAGGCCATCACGCCGCGTACACGTGCCATCATGGTGTGCAACCCCAACAACCCTACCGGATACCTTTACAGCCGCTCAGAAATNNCATAACCTATTCCTTTTTGCGGATGAGGCTTACCGTGAGTTTTGTTACGAAGGCGAACACATCAGCGCCATGCATCTCACCGGAGCTGAGCAACATGTGATACTGATGGATACCATCAGCAAGCGATACAGCGCCTGTGGCGGAAGAATCGGTGCATTCATCACCAAAAACAAACAGGTGCTGGAAGCCGCAATGAAATTTGCACAGGCCAGGCTCAGTCCGCCTTACTTTGCACAAATTCTGGGTGAGGCCGCGGTAGATTTACCGGATAATTATTTCGATGCCATTAAAGCTGAATATGAAACCCGCCGCAACATTCTGGTGCAACGGTTAAACGCCATGCCGGGCGTGTTCTGCCCCAACCCCGGAGGCGCCTTCTATGCCATGGCTAAACTTCCGATCGACGATTGCGATGCCTTCTGCCAGTGGCTGCTCGAAAAATTTGAACACAACGGCGCCACTGTGATGCTGGCACCGGCTACCGGTTTTTACAGTACCCCCGGACTGGGATTACAGGAAGTACGACTGGCCTATGTGCTGAACGCTGAACGCATTCATGCGGCCATGGATTGCCTGGAAGCCGCACTGAAAGTTTATCCGGGCAGAAAAATCTAACACATGCCCGATTACCTGATACCGTGGTTCGGCTATCTGGCCTCGCTGTTCCTGATACTCGCGCTGAGTACCAACCGCGACCTGAAGTTCAGGTGGTTCACCCTGTGCGGGAATGTATCATTTATCGTGTATGCGATACTGTTACCTTCCATTCCCGTACTCATCACCAACACCATCCTGCTGGGCATCAACATCTATTACCTGCGCAAGCTGTACCGGAAACAGGAAAGTTTCGACATCATTGAATTCTCGGGAAACGAAGCACTGGCACATAAGTTCCTGGAATTTCATGAAAAAGAAATTGCACACTACTTCCCTGACTTTCGCAAAGAACAACTCCACAACAGCCTCAACTTTGTGGTATTGCGCGACCTGGTGATTGCCAACATGTTTTCGGCAAAGGTTTCAGCCGAGGGTGATGCCGTTGTGCAGATTAATTTTACCGTGGCACGCTACCGCGATTTTAAAGTGGGTCAATACATTTTCAACAAGGAAAAAGATTTCCTCACGGCCAGGAATATACGCCGCATCGTGTATACCGATGTAAAACACCGCGGACACATGGATTACCTGAAAGCCATGGGCTTTATTCATCAGCCTTCAAATCCCAATCGCTGGGTGAAGGAGATTGCTTAACGCGCTCCCGGCGCACAATGTTTTTTCAGGAAACGGGTGTACACGCCCTGCAGGTGCCGGAACGTACCTTCCCCTTCCATCAGGCTGTGCGAACGGTTGGGGTACGGCATTACCTCAAACGTTTTGTTGTGTTTTATCAGCTCGTTCACCATCAGCTCCGTGTTGCTGTAATGTACATTGTCATCCAGTGTGCCGTGAATCATCAGCAGGTTGCCTTTTAATTGATGGGCGTATGTTACTGCGGAGCCTTTGATATAATCTTCCGGAGTTTCCTGCGGTAATCCCATATAACGTTCGGTGTAGATGTTGTCATAAAAATCAATCCTTGATGTAGGAGCAATCGCTATACCGGTTTGAAATAAATCGGGATATTGAAACAGCAGGTGAAACACCGAGGTACCACCGCCGCTCCATCCCCATACTGCTGCCCGGGTCTTATCTACATACGGCAGTTGCAGGATGTGCTTTGCGGCCATGGCGATATCCCGCACATTCACGCGTCCAAGTTTCTTGTACACCGACTTACGCCACGAAGCCCCTTTGAGCGACGGGCTCCCGCGGTTGTCAACCGATACCTGTATGTATCCATCTGCATCCATATCTCCCTCGTACAGAAAATTGTGGTGGTTCCCATATTCATCCGCCACTGTAGACGCCCACGGTTCGCCATACACATAAAAAACAACGGGATATTTCTTTTGCGGGTTAAACCCTGCCGGTTTTCGAACCCAGGCATCTACCAGCACATTATCTTCGGTTGCAAACTGCATGTACTCGATACGGTTAGTAGTTGCATTTTCCTTCATGCGGGCAATGCTTTTAGAAGCCTGCAGGGGCCTTCCGTCGGGCAGCGATACCCACTCCTCCACCGGGGGCACGGCATGCGACGAATAGGTGTGCAATGCGATCTTTCCATTCGGACTGATCTGATAACGATGTGTACCCGGCAGTTCCTGTCCGTTCACCTTTTCAGGTTTCGATGATACCGTGTTAATTTTCACACGGTAGAGATATTGCTGCACCGGTTGCTGGGGCGATGCATAGAAATACACATACCCACCGGCTTCGTCTATGCTTAACGGTAAGGCGATATCATACTCCCCAGGAGTGAGCAGGGTAACGGTTTTACCATCCCGACTGATTTTGTACAATTTCCTCCATCCGTCTTTTTCACTCACCCATAAAAAATCCTGTCCCTTGTTCACCCACATCCATCCGCGCGGGTCGTCGCCCTGTAAATCAATCCAGGCCTCGTTATAATCGGCCCAGAATGTACGGGTACTGCCATCCGTGGTATTGCAATAGATGAGTTTACTTTCCTGCTGGCGCCGGTCCATGCGCTGCACAATCAGTTCATTGGCACCACTCCATTCCATGCGGGTAATATAATGCTGCGCGGGATCTCCTTCAAACTGCATCCAGCGGGTAAAGCGGTTGTTGAGCGATACTACTCCAATTTTAACCGGCGAGGGCGGGTTGCCCGCTTTGGGATATTCAACCGGTATCACCTGAGCATACGGAGAGTCTGTCGTGTTCAGCATGTAATAATCCCGAATCTGCCGGGCATCTACCTGCCAGTAAGCAATAGACCGGCTGTCGGGGCTCCACCGAAATCCATCCCTGCAAAAAAATTCTTCCTCATAGGCCCAGTCGAATGTACCATTGATGAGCTTGCGGTTGCCATCGGTGGTGAGTTGTTTACGATCCGTTCCTGCTGCAGACTCCACATATAAATTGTGTGCGCTCACATACGCCACCAACTTTCCGTCGGGTGAGAACTTGGCAAACTGAAGAGAACGCTCAGGCAGTCCCGCACCTATCTGGCGGAGCTGCTGATTGGCCGGCGTATACACCCAATAATCGCCCCGGGTGGGATATCGCCAAACCTTCGTGGCATTTACAAACAACAAGATGGCCGAACGATCGGTATTAAAATCAAACTGATATACATTCAACGGTGCGGTATGCCCTGCCGGAGTGAGTTGCTTCGCCGAAAGAAAAACCGTTTGCTGCGCGTTCTTCGGATCCACTACCTGAACTCCATCCTTCCCCATTTCGTAATAGGCATTGCCATCCGGGGTAAAAGGGATGGTATTGTATTGTGCGTGTAGCAACTGTACACACATCATGGCCATCATCAGCCACAACCACTTTTTCATACGAATTAATTTTGATGTACCTGTTTTGTAACTATTACAGGCTGAACTAAGATAGCTATAAAAAATGAAGTGATAAGAAGACCAGTTGTCTAACCGCGCGCTGAGCAACTATCTTAATGCTGTACATTCATTGTAATTTGAATATTCCTGTAAAAACCGCACAACACATCCCCCATGAAACACTCCTTCGGGGCATTGTTCCTGCCCTGCATTTTTTGTAAGTTCACATTGGGGTTTGAGGGTATGGCGTTCCCCGGGGTGAATGAATATTTGCCCCTTGTATTTTTAGCAAATCACATCAGGACAATTATACATTTTCAACTGAGCACCCAAGTGTGCGCTAAACTCTAACGTAATATAAAAGTCAAAAGCAGAGTACTCATTTTGAATACGCCGCTTTTTTAGAAGTATCAGTAAATTACTTTGATAGTTGATGTTTTAATTTATCTGTACTACCTTTTTCAGTAGATATAGTCAGATCAATTGCATACCTCACGAAATCATTTAGAGTGATTTTCTTAAGCGCTGCAAATATTGCAGCTTGTTTATGTAACTCGGAAGGTATACGCACATTAAAGCTACCCTTATACGTTTTGTTAGGTTCTTTTTTTAATTCTTTGCATGTTTCCAAATAATCATCCACAGCCTCTTTAAAAGCCTTTTTGAGCCCTTTAACAGAGTCCGCTTCAAAATTCACTAAATCGTTAATACCGATTAGCTTCCCAAAGAATATCTCATCATCGGCACTAAAATGTATATCTGCATAGTATCCCTTGTATTGTAAGATGTCATTCATTCTTTAATAATCCTTTTATTTTTAAAAATTCAACAACCTGTTTAAGTGCATATTTTTTGACCACATTAGCAGGGTGTGGTTTATGTAGTAAAATAAAATCACTGTCGGCATTAACAAATTTTCTTCTTGATCCTGCTGTTTTTCCTTTTGTTATTTCGGAAAAGCCAAATGTGGCAAGTGCCTTCACCAATTCATCCCATGTTAAATCCGATGGAATGGATAGAAGTCTTTCGACCGCCTTATCCTTCCTGCTCATTTACTTTTAGAATTAGATGATTTAAAAAATGGCTTCTCATAAAACAACAAAATGTAACTATTATTTAGTTGCAAGTTATGTTTTTAAATTTAAATTTCAAATACCTTTTAATTCAGAGAAGACCTGTACAATACATTACACAGTCAAAAAGCAGGGCTGGACGTTGGTTAGATGCGTTAAAGACTTAAAAAACAATGAAAATGCGCTGATACCTTCGCAAAAAGTACAGAAATGTAAATGAATGGATGTCGGCTAAAGCCTCACCCATCGGTCTTGTTCTAACATAACCACCACACAACACATCCCCCATAAAACACACCTTCGGGGCATTGTTCCTGCCCTGTTTTTTTTGTAATTTCACAGTGGGGTTTGAGGGTATGGCGTTCCCCGGGGTGAATGA
>DPFD01000021.1 GCA_003534175.1 Chitinophagaceae bacterium | reverse complement strand
TGATGAGTAACGGAAACGGATACGTGAAGTTCCCTATCAACGAGCCTGCAGAAGGTAAAAAGAAAAGTCAGGTAGAAGAATATCTGGAGTTCTACAATGGAGAAGGTGTACAGCACGTAGCCATTGCTACCGATAACATCATTGAAACGGTATCTGAACTGCAACGCCGCGGGGTTGAGTTCCTGAAGGTGCCTGCTTCCTATTATGCAGATGTGCTCGACCGTGTGGGAACCATTGATGAAGACCTCAAGCCACTTAGTGAGTTGGGGATTCTGATTGACCGGGATGACGAAGGATATTTGTTGCAGATATTCTCCAAACCTCTGCAAGACAGGCCTACATTGTTTTTTGAAATCATCCAGCGCAAAGGAGCCAAAAGCTTCGGTAAAGGAAACTTCAAAGCATTGTTTGAAGCCCTCGAACGTGAGCAGGCATTGCGTGGAAACTTATAATTGAATGATTACAGGCCGGGGCTGAATGCTCCGGCATTTTTTTTATATGCCAATCAAGAGATTCCTTTTTCTGTTTTTGATGATTACCGCTTTTCAACAGGCTGTGGCACAACAGGGCTTTATTGAACATCAGAAATCGTTTGCCCGTGTGGCTTCTGCTTTGAATAAAATGGAAGACACGCTGAAAGCGCAGTTTCAGCAACAGAAACTCATCTGGCCTCCGCAGGAAATGTATATCCGCTCCTTTAAATTCGACAAACAACTGGAGGTATGGGTGAGAGAAGCCGTGGGTGCACCTTTTAAGCACTTTAAAACTTATAAAGTGTGCATACAAAGTGGTGGACTGGGCCCTAAAAGAATGGAAGGTGATTTTCAGGTGCCGGAAGGCTTTTACTACATCAACGAATTCAATCCCAACAGCATGTATCATTTATCACTGGGGTTGAACTATCCGAATGCATCCGATAAAATCCTCAGCAACCCCGATCGCCCGGGAAGTTTGATATTCATCCATGGCCAATGCGTTTCCACAGGCTGCATCCCCATCATGGATGTGCCCATGGAAGAACTGTATGTGCTGGCCTCACAGGTGCGTGCAACCGGCCATCAGGAATTTATTCCCGTACATGTTTTCCCTGTGCGATACAGTGAAAAACAATCGGCAGCTTATCTCAGCACGGCCATAGAAAACAATGAATACCTTAAAAGATTCAATCAATCCCTACAATCCGCGTATCGCTATTTCAACGAAAATAAATTACTACCGGTGGTATTGGTAAATCAGGCAGGCGATTATATTGTTAATGATTNNCACATTGAACCGTATCGGTGGTTCGCTGTTCCAGAATTATTTTATAGCCTTCGGTAAGTTGCTCCAGCAAAGGCAGGTTGTAATGCCGGATGGTCAGCAGTCTCAGCGGGCGCTGCACCGTAACATCAAACATGGTTGCCGCTTCCCCGGCCAGTGCATCTATTTTCTGAGGATGATCATCGAAACAGCACAGCAATGAAATGGCCGTATGCTGAGCTATATTCGATTTCACTTTATGTTGTTCGAAATACTCTCTGAGCAGGTGTGCCGGAGTGCCTTCTACAAAAGAAAAATCCCTTGACTGGAAATGCATCAACACCTGATCGTTTTTATGAATGATAACCGGAGGTAATTTACCCGGACTGTCAGCATCAATTCGTGTACCCGGTAACGTTGGGTTCAGAAAACTCTTTACCAGCAACGGGATATTTTTATTTTGTAATGGCTTGATGGTTTTAGGGTGAATCACCTGGGCGNNTGAGGTGGGGAATCACCACACTGTCGGGATACAAGCGGGGATCAGGGCTCATCACCGCCTCCACATCTTTCCAGATGGTAACGGAATCGGCATGCATGAGGTGCGCAAAAACGGCTGCGGTGTAGTCACTGCCTTCTCTGCCCAGGGTGGTGCTTTCATTTTCATCGGTTGCTCCAATAAAACCCTGTGTAATGAGGATACCCGTTCCGGACTGGAAACGGTTCAACACCTCCTGCTGAATGCGGGTGGAAGTATATGTCCAGTCAATGGAAGCATCTCTGAAAGTATTATCCGTCCGAATAACATCCCGTACATCAATCCATTCGGCGGATGCTTTCAATTCGAGCAGGTAATGATAGAGCAGTGTCGTACTCAACAGTTCTCCGCAACATACAATCTGATCGTAATAATAATCAAAGGAACGAACAGGCTTGTCATGCAATAACCACTCTACCTCAGTGAAAAATGGATTCAGTGCTTCCACGGCAGCTTGGGGCTGTTGCAGCAAATCGCCGGCTAGATGAATATGAGATTGTTTAATCAGGTCAAAACGTTCCAGGGCAAGTTTTTTATCGCCGCTGAAAAATGCTTCAGCCACCTGCTCCAGGGCATTGGTGGTTTTGCCCATAGCGGATACTACCACCAGCAAGGGCTTATCAGCCTGGGTAATAATTTGTGCGGCATTTTTATAGCGTTCCGCATGCTGAATACTGGCACCGCCAAACTTATACACTAACATATACTAACCTGGATTTAACTGTTGATAGAACCACTAAACTTGGTACATTTGGGGCAAAACTAATTGTAAATCATAAATCAGGACAATTTTNNTATGGTGATTAACAGAAAGATCCAGACACTGGATGAATTTACCATTCAACAATTAAGGAATTTCCCAAAAGCTACGGGTGAACTTTCGAACTTATTGCGGGATATCGGTTTGGCTGCCAAGCGCGTAAACGTGGAAGTGAATAAAGCCGGACTGGTGGATATACTGGGAGATTACGG
>DPFD01000134.1:7756-9213 GCA_003534175.1 Chitinophagaceae bacterium | reverse complement strand
ATGTGTATTTTTTTAAGAACCCCAAATGTACTTATAAAGGTTCACTCAACCACGAAATTTCACGCTAATCGATTAGGTAAAAATTGGGGTAATATGAGTATAAAACATGCTTTAATGATTTTTTTAAAAAAGAAAAAATATTTACTCACATTTAAACTGATACATTTGCCGCCCTGTTGTTGGAAATGTCTTTAAAATAGATTATTCATCAGCAACAGAAAGTGCGTTGGCTGAAGCGTGAATGCGCTTGTCAGCAAAGGATGGAAGGTAAAATGTACTGGATTTTTTTTAAAAAAAACGGGTGCATTGAATTTGTAATTTTTGATTAAAAAACAAGCGAATAAAAAATTTTTTTTTCAACAAAATAAAGTTGATATTCGCTGTTCTACCGGTTTATGTTTAGATACTCAACATCTGTGTATAAATCGGTTACAGTCCTCCTATAGAACGCGGGATTTCTTCAATATATATAAACTGCTTTTGGTATAATGGATAAAGGATTAGAAAAAGTATGGGCTAACTGTTTGGAGATAATCAAGGATATTGTAGAATGGCAACATTTTAAAACATGGTTTGAACCGATTCGTCCGGTTGAACTGAAAAATAAAGTTTTAACGATTCAGGTTCCAAGCCAGTTTTTTTATGAATACCTTGAAGAGCATTATGTATCTCTCTTAGCAAAAACACTGAAACGCGAACTGGGAAGTGACGCGAGGCTTGAATACAGAATTATGGTAGATAGTGGCAATAGTCGTAATAAGCCACTCACGATGGATATTCCCGGTAACGGATACAAATCATACGCAAATAACGAAATGGACTTTCCGCTCATCATCAATAATCCGGTTAAGAATCCTTTTGTTATTCCCGGGTTGAAGAAGATGCAGATTGACCCACAGTTGAATCAGTCGCACACCTTTGAGGCTTTCATTGAAGGTGATTGCAACCGTGTGGCCCGCCGGGCCGGAAAAACCGTTGCTGAAAAGCCCGGTTCTACCTCTTTTAATCCACTGGTTTTATACGGTGGTGTAGGGTTGGGTAAAACCCACCTTGCCCAGGCCATTGGCAACGAAGTAAAACGCACACACCCTAACAAGGTGGTACTCTATGTAAGTTCTGAAAAATTCATCAATCAGTTTATTGATCACGCACGCAACAACGCCGTGAATGATTTCATTCATTTTTATCAGATGATCGATGTACTGATCATTGACGATGTTCAGTTCTTCAGTCGCGCGGAAAAATCACAGGACGCCTTTTTCTCCATTTTCAATCACCTCCATCAAAGCGGAAAACAACTGGTGCTTACCAGTGATAAATCTCCCAAAGACCTGGAAGGTGTGCAGGAGCGTTTGCTCAGCCGTTTCCGCTGGGGATTGAGTGCCGATTTGCAGCTGCCAGATTATGAAACAAAAATCGAAATCCTCGAGAATAAAATGAAGCGCGAGGGTTTTGAT
>DPFD01000134.1:0-7732 GCA_003534175.1 Chitinophagaceae bacterium | reverse complement strand
GCCTATAATATCAATAGCAATGTACGTGAACTGGAAGGGGCACTGATTTCTCTGTTGGCACAATCTTCGCTCAATAAGCGGGAAATAGATCTGGAGTTGGCCAAAAAAGTATTAAGAAATTTTGTAAAATCATCCAGTAAGGAAATCACCATCGATGCCATTCAAAAAATGGTATGCGAGTATTTCGATGTGCCTTACGATAAGCTACTCCAAAAAACNNAAAACACGTAAGCGTGAAATAGTTCAGGCCAGGCAAATTACCATGTTCCTTTCCAAGGCGTTTACCAAAAATTCACTGAAAACCATTGGCGAACATTTTGGAGGAAGAGATCATACCACCGTTATCCATAGCTGTCAAACTGTGAAAGACCTGATGGATACCGACAACCTGTTCAAGGAAAGCGTTTTGGAACTCCAACAGAAAGTGCAGCTGGCGGCCATGTAAGCATGGTTAGGCATCCCCTAAAAAAATATATCCGTTACAAACCATAAATGTTTGGGTAGTATATAATTGAATTGTATTTTTGCAGCCCCTGATTCAGGGAAAGGAGGAGAGGTGCCTGAGTGGCCGAAAGGGCCGGTTTGCTAAACCGTTGTACGGACTTCAATCTGTACCGAGGGTTCGAATCCCTCCCTCTCCGCTGAATTTGTTTCGTTCGGGATGTAGCGTAGCCCGGTTATCGCGCCTGGTTTGGGACCAGGAGGTCGCAAGTTCGAATCTTGCCATCCCGACCAAAAGCCTTCGAGTAATCGAAGGCTTTTTTGTGCCCGTATGTTCAACTTAAGTTTAAAATGTGATTATACAAAAGGTGTGTACCATCTTCGGTGATTGCACTTTACAATGGGAATGATGCAATCTTCATGTTGTACGTAGCCGCTGCACTGCTGCTGTTAATCAGGCAACTATAATTCCTTCCCCCAGGTTCAATATATATTCATTAACTTTCATATCGAATAATATCTATAACCATAAAACTATTGAACATGCCAATCGTAAAAATAATTGAAGTGATTGCCTCATCCGAAAAAGGAATTGATGATGCCATTCAGCAAGCCGTTACTGAAGCTTCTAAAACCATAAGAAATATTGACTCAGTCTATGTAAAAGATATCAAAGCCCATGTGAAAGATGGTAAGGTAACAACGTATGGATGTGTATGTAAAATCTCTTTCAGGGTTGATTAAACTGATTCCGGTAATCCGGCCAAATACTGATTTGTTTTGCCCGGTTAAGTAAAGGCAAATCTTGGGTTAATAGTAATTCAGGGGTGTAATTCAGGCTGGGTAGAACAAACAGTTGCATCGCTATTGCGCCAAAAAGGTAACATACACTCAGCCACCTTTATCAGCACTGTTAACAGGCTATATAGGTGAAGTATAGCCCAACTTTAGGGTAACTTCGTTTATGTTTTTCCGTTAGTCTGTGGCAGTTTTCTGCAGTTGCTTTGTCGGGTTCAGGTAGCGTTTTTCAAAATCAGCCTTACTGTCGCGGAACGAACTCACGGCACCCAGTTTATACAGCGTATGAATGTATACCCAAGGTAAATCGAACTGGTATTTCAAAAATCCGGCACGTGCACTTCCCGGATACAGGTGGTGGTTATTGTGCCATTCGCCGGCAAACAAACCCGGACGCATTTGATTGAGGGATAAATTTCTACGATCGAAATCAATGCCCTCTACATGCTTTTCTTCCCCTTTACCATGCCCGGTGTAATTGAATGCCCGTACAAAAATAAACCAGAACATTGCCGCACTGAAAATGGTGCAGGATAATGCATGGCCGCCTATCAGGTAGAATATGCCGTACCACAGTGCCCAGTTGAATATCCACATCAGGATGTTATAAAACGGATTGGTGGCAGAACCCCAGCGCAGATAGCCAGCATAGCTGTTCAATGGAACACCCGTGTTACGCATAAAGTGAAGTACTTTATTATAATCCTCTTCGTCCAGATTTTTGGATATGCTCTGATGGTTCACATCCGACAGCATACAATACCAGAAACCACCGCGTGGGTTATATGGGTCACCCGGTTCATCTGATTTGGAATGGTGCACATGATGCGAAACCACATATATCTCCTCAGGGAAAGTGCGAATCACCAGGTTCTGAGTGATGAACCTGAATATAGGGTGACTAAATGTATAAGATTTGTGAGTACAATACCGGCNNCCATGATAATCATGGCATACACAAGAAACACCAGCAACATAGGAATAGAAAAATACTCAAACAAAAAAAGGTAGAAGAATGGAACCATGCACACCACCATCAGCCAGCTGATGAGGGAAATCCAATTCCTTTTGTCTTTAAAAATATTTATCCTTCGAAATGATTCTTTATATAAGGTTTTTACTGAAGGTTTAATGAGTTCACCTTTTTCATTACTCCAACCATAAGAAGGTTCCTGTAATACGCGTTCTATAAATGCCATACCCTCGTAAGATACTGTATTAATGTTCAAATCGGCCATCTACTGGTTAATCATACCATATATATTATTTGTGTATATGTAGCTTCGGCCGGCTGTATCATCAGTTAATATATTACCCACCTATTGTAAACGGTTGTCCGCTGATGGAAATATAATATGCGGCTGAAAGGTTCGGGCTGCTTCAAAGTCCATCAATGCATAAGAAATGATGATGATGATATCGCCCACAGTTCCTTTGCGTGCTGCCGGTCCGTTCAAACAAACCACCCCGCTGCCCCGCTCTCCCTTAATGATATAGGTTTCCAGTCGCTCCCCATTGTTTACGTTCACTACCTGAATTTTTTCATTCTCAATCAGGTTGGCAGCATCCATCAGATCTTCGTCTAATGTTAAACTACCCACATACGCCAGATTGGCCTCTGTAATGGTGGCACGGTGTATCTTCGATTTTAAAACCTGTATTTGCATTTCCTGTGTTTTTTGCAAATTTCATGGAATTCAATGTAATTAAGTGCATTTTTCATGAAGAGGGCAAGCATCTATTATTGATGAATTTTAAATCTGTAGCTCCCATGCAACCATCGAGTAACGTCCTATTTCAACGCATATTTTTTTGTGGGATATTTATCTTACTGATTTCCTGCAACCGGGCCTCTAATACCAGTGACCTGCCTGTAGTGCGGTTGGTAACTACCGAAGGGGATATCGATATTGAATTAAATGTGAAACAGGCACCGGTTACGGCCAAACATTTTTTAGAACAGGTGAAGCTGGGTAAATTCAGGGATGCTCAGTTTTATCGTGTGCTGCAATCCGACCCCGGCGGTACGTACAATACCGGAATCGTCCAGGGCGGTGTACATGGCACCTCGGTGGAGATACCGTCTATTCCACATGAGCATACCGGTACCACAAGTTTAACCCATACCGACGGTACGGTATCTATGGCACGAACTACTCCGGGCAGTGCCACCGGCGAGTTTTTTATTTGTGTGGGAGATCAAACCCCGCTGGATTACGGACGTAGAGGTACCGCCGACAGCCTCGGTATGGCTGCGTTCGGTAAAGTAATCGAGGGAATGAAAACGGTGAAAAAAATTCACAATCTGCCTGCCCGGGGAGACCGGCTGGTGAAGCCCGTTCAAATCAGAAAAGTAATTGTGCTGTAAGCAGATGGGATGCAGGATAAGTTATAACTAACAGTTACGAACACACGAAGATATAAAATGTATATTTGTAGCCTATGATGAAACCATGGTTGTTCTTATTGTCCATCGCCCTGTTGCTGGCTTCCTGTGCCGGCTCACGAAAATCATCCGGCAGTAAACCTGTCAATAAACCCCATACTGCCATTAAAAGTCAGGTGCGTTTGAAAGGAAACGTAAAACCTGTTCAAATCAACACCCGTTCGGTGGATCCGGATGAACTGGTAACATTCGCGGAAGGATTGGTGGGCGTTCCGTATAAATATGGCGGGATGAGCATCAAGGGCATGGATTGTTCGGGTTTCATTGGATATGTATTTAATAAATACAACATCAAGGTGCCACGCATATCAAAAGATTTTACCAATGCCGGCCGGCAGGTAAGTTCGCTCGATAGCCGACGCGGAGACCTGATCCTTTTCACGGGCAGCAACCCCCACAGTGGCGTAGTAGGGCACATGGGCATAATTACAGAAAATAAAAAGGGCGTTCTGAAATTTATTCATTCCGCTTCCGGAGGGAACCGAGGAGTTTCTATAACAGGCATGAACGCCTATTTTCTGGAAAGATTTGTGAAAATTATCCGCATATTTCCCTGACTGTCACCCCACTGCATTCACCCCAAAAGCAGCCGGTGAAATGAATGTATATTTGCATCAAATTGTACATTATGATGCTTAGGATATTGCTTTTATTACTGCTCCCTGTTTTTTCTTACGCACAACCTACCGGTTCACTGATTATAGTGTCAGAACAAGGTGATCCGTTCTACCTGTACCTGAACGGACAAAAAATGAATGATACAGCGGTTACAAAAATCCGTTTGGATGGCTTGTCTGGTGAATACTACACAGTAAAAGCAGATTTTAAAAGTTCTGCTATACAGGCCATCACCAAACGATTGTACCTCATGGATGATAACTTTAAAATGAGTGATGCAACATATAGAATCAGAAAAGATAAATCTGGGAAAGCACGCTTTGTGTTTTTCTCTATGCAAACACCCAACCATCAGTATAAACCGGAAACAGGAATGAAAGTGATTTATTTCAACAGACAGGATAATGAACCGGCATCTGAAATGAATCCGGCATCAGAAACGGATAAAACACCGGAAGGTAAGCGTGAAGAAAACTCCATCTTAACCAATGTGAAAGGCGCCACCGTGAGTGTGCCAAATACCAAAGCACCAGAAACTAAAGCTCCCGCGAAAAAAGCAGAAACTCCCACACCCCAAAAAGAAATCAATCAGCCTGAAGCCGCTAAGGAGAAACCCAAAAATGTAAGCGTTGCAGATAAGGCTGAGGTTAAAAAGGAAGTGAAAAGTGAAACAGCACCGGCCGCTAAAAAAGAAGTAAAACCTGCAGCTGCAAAAGAAGCCAAGGCTGAGGTTAAAAAGGAAGTGAAAAGTGAAGCAGCACCGGTAGTTAAAAAAGAAGTAAAACCTGCAGCTGCAAAAGAAGCAAAAGCTGAGGTTAAAAAGGAAGACAAAGCCGAAGCCTATCCTTCCAAAAAATGCAACGACTGGCCCATGATGAAGGCTGATTTTTTGAATGCCCGGAAATCAGTGGAGGATGCCAAAACCGATAAACAGAAATTGGCAAAAGCAAAGGAAATGGCCGCCGCCAATTGTTTACTGGTGAGTCAGATTTCAGATGTGTCTGCTTTAATCACCGACGAAAAAATGAAGCTGGAGTTTGTTCAGTACGCCTACGGCTTCACTATTGATAAAAACAACTATCAGCGGTTGGAAAAACTTTTCACCGGGGCGGATCAAATTGCCACGTTTAAAAAGTTCTATCAATCCCGCACACAGGAATAAATCTTGTGATACAATCATGAAAAAAGCTCCTGCAATATTGCGGGAGCTTTTCATTTAAGTTCATGTTGAACGAAGTTAATATCCGGTGTATCTTTTTCCGAAAATCAGCACGCGGCCGCGTCCTTTCAGGATATTACCGGTTGAACGATATTTGAATTCCACACTGCGGAGTTGTTTTCCGGTTGGTGAAAGATGAATCACAGAACTGTATTGATTCGGATTCAGCACGGAAGGCATGGCGGGTTGCATTTTATCGCCATTGGGATACACCACCTTAAAGTTGTGTAAGATCAGTTTCTTATTTTCAACCTTAATGCGGATGTCGGTAAATAAACTGGTGGAATTCACCATAATTTCATCCTTGTCTTTTACAAAATTAGCTTTCTCCTCCCCAATCAACTCCCAGCCTTCTTCCACAGCTAGGGTACGGGTGGCAGGGGCGCAAGACGTTGCACCGGTTACAATTATTGCTATCAGCGCGGGTAAAAACATTTTACGGATTTTCTGTATCATATATAACGTTTATGGCGCAAATTTAAGGGTTATTGCCTGAACACTTACGGCCAACATCTGCTTTTATAATCAGTGAGGGGTGAGCCATTCCCCTTTGTATCTTTGCAAACAATCTACCGTATGGCCCGAAGTAAAAAAGTTAAAGAGGAAGAAAATCAGGATTGTATTGTGGTGTCCGGCGCCCGTGAACATAACCTCAAAAATATTGACATTGCCATTCCAAAAAATAAACTGGTGGTATTTACCGGTGTAAGCGGAAGCGGTAAATCGTCACTGGCGTTTGATACTATCTATAATGAAGGTCAGCGGCGGTATATGGAGAGCTTCTCTGCCTATGCCCGTCAGTTTATCGGTGATATGGAAAGGCCGGATGTTGATAAGATTACCGGTCTCTCTCCCGTGATTTCCATCGAACAAAAAACTACCAATAAAAATCCGCGGAGTACCGTGGGCACCATCACCGAAATTTATGATTTCCTGCGTTTGTTGTTTGCCCGCGCCTCTGATGCCTATAGCTACAATACCGGAAAAAAAATGGTTCGCTTTAGCGAAGAGGAAATTGTTGCTACCATTTTCGAAAAATACAAAGGCAAAAAGATTTCTATACTGGCGCCTGTAATCCGCGGACGAAAAGGGCATTATCGTGAATTGTTTGAAGAGATCAGAAAGAAAGGGTTTGTGAAAGCGCGTATAGACGGTGTGGTTACCGACCTGATTCCTAAAATGCAGGTTGACCGATATAAGATCCATGAAATTGAAATTGTAGTTGACCGGCTGGAAGTGAATCCTGATATGAAAGTGCGGCTCAGTAAGAGTGTGCAGCAAACATTGCAACTGGGTAAAGGACTGCTGTTTATTCTCCTGCACGACACCGATAAAGTGGTTCAGTTCAGTAAACAGTTGATGTGTCTTGATTCAGGCATCAGTTATGAAGAGCCTTCTCCCAACGCATTTTCTTTCAACTCGCCGTATGGCGCCTGTCCCGCCTGCCGGGGCCTGGGTACCATGTATACCATTGACATGCATGAACTCATTCCCGATGATTCTAAGTCTTTGAATGAGGGCGGCTTAAAACCCCTGGGAGAAGAGCGCGAAGCATATGTGTTTAAACAAATTAAAGAGGTTGCCAAAAAGTATAAAATCAATCTGGATACGCCCATTCGTGAGCTGAATGAAAAGTCAATGAACATCATCCTGTATGGGAATGAATCGGGTGGCACCCTGGAGGTGGATATGAATGAGGAGCTTTCAGGCACCATGTATGCTTCGAATTATGAAGGTATTGTGCCCATGTTGAAAAGATGGTTTGCTTCTCCCTCTGCAGGCGAAGGGGTACGCCAGTGGGCTGAAAAGGTTATGGTGATGAACACCTGCAGCACCTGTAACGGCACACGGTTGAAAAATGAAAGTTTATGGTTCAAGGTACATGATAAGCACATCGCCGAACTGAGTGATATGGATATTGATCAGCTGTATCATTGGTTTAACGGCATTGAAAAAGCTTTATCCTCCAAACAAAATGCCATTGCCCGTGATGTGCTGAAAGAAATTCGTGAGCGATTGAGCTTTTTGCTGAATGTGGGCCTGAATTACCTCACCTTGTCGAGGCCTTCCCGCAGCTTAAGCGGCGGAGAGTATCAGCGCATTCGGCTGGCAACACAAATTGGTTCGCAGTTGCAGGGCGTAACGTATATACTGGATGAGCCCAGCATCGGTTTGCATCAGCGCGATAATCACAAATTGATACAGGCACT
>DPFD01000083.1:3095-5736 GCA_003534175.1 Chitinophagaceae bacterium | reverse complement strand
GTTTTACCATGATCTACGTGACCCATGATGGTAACGATAGGTGCGCGTGGCACAAGGCTTTCAGGATCGTCAACATATTCTTCTTCTTCCAGATCACCGGCATCATCTACACCAATAAATTCCACTTCATATCCAAACTCAGAAGCTACCAGTTCAATTACGTCGGCTTCGAGGCGCTGGTTGATAGACACCATGATACCGAGGCTCATACATTTGCTGATGATATCGGCAAAACTTACATCCATTAAACCGGCCAGTTCACTCACGGTAACGAACTCGGTTACCTGCAGTTTGTTGTTATCTCCTTCCAGGCCTGTTTTCTCCGCCATTTCTTCGCGCTTGGCTCTCCTAAGTTTAGCCTTGGCGCTTTTACCTCTACCAGTGCTACCGGCCAGTTTAGCCTGTGTTTGTTTGAGTTTATCCTGAATTTCTTTTTCGTCGATAACGCGTTCTTCTCTTTTCGGTGCGCCTGTGCGCGGCTGGAATCTGTTTCCACCAGCACCGGGAGCTCCGGGTCTTGTACCGGGCCTTTGTGGTGCACCGGCTGGTCCTGCTTTTTTAACAGGGATGCGTTTGCGTTTAGATTTTTCGTCTTCACGCTTCGGACGCGTATCACTTTCAATTGGTAATTCAATCTTACCGAGAATTTTCGGTCCGGTAAGTTTGGCTGCCTGAATATTTTCAATTACTGGTGGCAGGTCGGGAGCTTGAGGCACTGCAGGGGTTACCGGGGCTTCTTCTGAAGTGGGGGAAGCCGGTACTTCGGGAACTTCCGGTGCTGGTGTTGCGGCCGGAGGTGCCGGAGTTTCTTCTGCTTTTTTGGTTGTTTTTTTGCCCTTGGACGTTTGAATAGACCCCAAATCAATTTTAGAAACCACCTTTGGACCTTCCAGTTCAGGCGCTTCAATTTTGGTAACCGGCGGCGTGCTGGTTTCGGGAACTTCCACCGGTGCAACTACCACCGGGGCTTCAGGAACTTCTGGTTTTACTTCCTCTACCGGTGGTGGAGGTGGTGGTGGCGGTGCCACAGTTTCTACCTCTTCTTTCTTTGTTTTGGCTTTCTCTTCTTTTTTGCGAATAGAAAGGTCTTCTTCGTCTTTCTTCTTTTTGGCATCCGCAGCGCCTTTGGGCAGATCAATCTGCTCAGCTTTTTGGCGTGCCACCTTATCCTGCTGGAACTCTTGTTGCAGCACGCGGTACATGTCTTCCGACAGCTTGGATGTAGGTTTCAACTCATCCGTACTGAAACTTTTAGACACGAGGAAGTCAATCAGTGTTTGAGTACCGATATTAAATTCCTTGGCCGCGGCCATCAACCTTGGGGTTTTTACTTCTGACATTCTAAATTGATGTAGTGATGCGATCCCTTTGGATGCAAAACTCGTTTTTAATTATTAACCAATGCTCATTTTAGCATTTCATAAAACTTATTCCCTGTCGAACTCTTCCTGCAAAATCCTTCTAACGTCTGCCACGGTTTCTTTTTCGAGGTCAGCGCGTCTTTCAATTTCTTCCGGCGATAAATCGAGTACGGAACGGGCGGTATCGCAACCAATTTTCTTGAGTGCGTCAATTACCCATTCTTCTATTTCATCTGCAAATTCATCCAGGTCGATATCAAAGTCTTCCTCTTCACCTTCATTGTCACGGAACACATCAATCTGGTAACCGGTTAATTCGCAGGCCAGTTTAATATTCACTCCGCGGCGGCCGATGGCCAGAGAAACCTGGTCGGGCTTCAGGTACACACTCGCGTGTTTAGTTTCTGAATCCAGTTCCATGCTGGTAATTTTTGCCGGGGTGAGGGAGCGTTGAATCAGCAACTGAATGTTGTTTGTCCAATTGATGACATCAATATTTTCATTTTTCAGCTCACGCACAATACCGTGGATACGGCTACCTTTCATACCTACGCAGGCGCCTACCGGATCAATACGGTCGTCGAAACTTTCCACGGCCACCTTGGCTCTTTCACCCGGTTCACGCACAATTTTCTTCACTACGATGAGGCCATCGAAAATTTCAGGTACTTCAATTTCCAGTAATTTTTCAAGGAACATCGGGCTGGTGCGCGACAGGATGATTACCGCCTGGTTGTTTTTCAGTTCTACGTTCTTTACTACGGCACGAACGTTTTCTCCTTTTTTGAAGAAATCAGAAGGGATTTGTTCTGATTTAGGCAACAGCATTTCGTTTCCGTCTTCATCGAGGATTAATATTTCTTTTCTCCACACCTGGTACACCTCGCCACTAACGATTTCGCCTATACGATCTTCGTATTTTTTGATGAGGATATTTTTCTTCAGGTCGTTGATGCGTGCTGCCAGGGTTTGTTTGCCCGCTAAAATGGCGCGGCGGCCAAACTCTTTCTGAATATCCACTTCTTCATACAACTCTTCCCCTACCTGATAGTCGGGCTCAATTTTAATAGCGTCGCTGTATTCAATTTCGGTTAAGGTATTGTACAGGTCATCATCATCCACAATAGTACGGCGGCGGAAAATTTCGAGGTCACCTTTCTGGTCGTTCACGATTACGTCGAAGTTTTCATCGCTTCCGTATTTTTTTCGGATGAGCGTTTTAAAAACATCTTCCATCACCTTCATCAGGGTAGGACGATCAATGTTTTCGGCTTCCTTAA
>DPFD01000083.1:0-3054 GCA_003534175.1 Chitinophagaceae bacterium | reverse complement strand
CACCGGCCGGGATTTTTTAATGATGAATTAAAATTTAATCTGAACTATGGTTTTCAGGATATCGCCCATGGGGATGATTTCCTGTTTGGTAACTGCTTTTTTGTTTTTTCCTTCTGTGGTTTCCAGGGTGATCTGTTCATCGGTAACAGCTATCAGCTTTCCGGTTTTAACGGTTTTATCCTGAAGTGTTACTTCCACCTCGCGTCCGGTGTTTTTAACATACTGGCGCGGAAGTTTGAGCGGTTCATCTACACCCGGACTGGAAACTTCCAGAGAAAAATCGCCTTCGGGATACATGCCGGACTCTTCCACAGCCTTGTACAAGGCCCGGTTGATGCGGATACATTTTTCAATGCCCAATCCGGTATCCGCATCGAGGTACACCTTAATATTATTGGTGGGTTTGATGCCGATACTTACCAGGAACACATCCTCTGCAAGGAGGGGCTCCAGTAAATGGGAAATTTTTTCTATTTGTTCGTCTTTCGTCATAGGTGTAAACAGAAGAAGGGAACGCCTCCGTTCCCTTCTATTCTCCTTTTTTCCGCTGCAAAGATACGTAAACTCTGCACATCGGCAAAATTCTTCTGTTTAAATGCCCGTAAATTTTAACGGGGAAGTTCGGCGGCACACAATAATTTTGCAGGATGAACATCTTTAAACTGGCGCTGCAGCTTTTCCTGCTCTATATATTGTACAGGTTCATCTTTCATTTTGTGATTCCGGTTTACCGCAATGCAAAAATCATGAGTCGTAAAATGAAGGAAATGCAGGAGCGAATGGACCAGCAGCGTCAAGCACCTCCCCAGGAAGCGCCGGTGCAGAAAAAGCCGGCACCTGCCGGAGAATACATTGATTACGAGGAGATTAAGTAATCAAAAGCGTCCTCTACCAGTACCCCTGCTTCCAGTAAACGGGCATCGATGCCCAGTTTTTGAGCGGCTTCAATATTGGGCAGGGAATCGTCGATGAAGAGGGTGTCGGCCGCCTGGATGCCCGCATCTGCCAGCACAAATTCATATACTTCGGCATGGGGTTTACGCAAACCAATCAGGTGTGAATAATAGCATTTATGAAAAAGGGGGTCGATGGCGTTCATGCCAACCTGTTGTTGCAAAATGGCATCAAACTTTCTTTTGTGGATGATGTTGGTATTGCTGAGTAAAAAGATGTTATACTGAGGTTTGAGTTGTTGCAGGAATTGCAGGGTGGATGTGCGGAAATCCAGCAGCATGGCGTTCCACGCGTGGGTGATTTGATCGCGGGTAATGGTGTTACGGGTGCTGTGTATCAGGGTTTGGTAAAATGTATCCTCGCTGATGTGGCCGGTTTCCAGTTGTTCGAAGAGGCGGTTGGCTTTAAACTGAGAGTACATTTCTTCGAAGTGTGGAAAGCCCAGTTGTTGAAATGCCTGAATGGTGAGTTGATAGTTTATATTGATAAGTACGCCGCCCAGATCGAAGACGATGTTTTTCGGTTGCATTTTTCACTAAAGTTTCAGCAAATATCTGTTTTTACTTTACTTTTGCAGCCGGCATTTGTGAAAGCAGGTGCTATTGGGCCTATAGCTCAGTTGGTTAGAGCACCTGACTCATAATCAGGTGGTCCCTGGTTCGAGCCCAGGTGGGCCCACTTGATAATCAAGCACTTATAACAATAATAGTTATAGGTGCATTTTTATTTCAAAGCAATTTCCAAGCAAATAAAAACCATATTGGAACTCATTCGGTGGTAAAAGGCGTGTAAAAAATAGTAAGGAGTGGGTATCGCTTTTTATTATAAAGTACCCTAGAATAGTTGATACTAAGGGCTACTTAGAGGGTAAACTGCTTATCGTGATAGAAATTTTGAATCTCCGAGTTAGTCATATATTGGGAATCCTAAAGGAGGGTTGCTCCCAGACCGGGAACATTAGAATATGAAATGCCTAATAGCAGTGTTCATGCACTTTTACATTTTATCAAATCTTTATTCACTTTCAAAAGATAATAAAAAGGGATAAAATCATTTAAAAGGATAGCAAAGCTAAATATAACATTCACATATAGAAGGGTTGAAAATAGTAGACCGTCACTTATAAATTCATAGGCATCATTAAGCTTTTTAGTGTCAAGTTTTATTTTATTGTTATTTAAAGATTTTTATAGTTATAAAACCAATCTCATTTTACAAATACATAGTTTGGGTTTTATAAAAAACAAAAACAACTGCCTGAAACGTAGTGTTGTTATACGCTTATACGAAAATAATTTGAATAAACAAGGGGAAAAAAACCCTTGAATTATATTTACCATGCCTATATCTTTATCGTGTGAAATGAAAATGTGATAAAAGTGTATTTCATTTAATTCAATATCGACACTCATCCTCCGTACCCCACCTACTTGTTTAACACCCTGACTAATTAGCACCTCTTATCCTTATGGAATAGGCGTGTTCTTGATTGTAGTATTTAATATTTTAAAATAAATGTAAATGAGACAAACTCTCTTAATGAAGACGTGTGTATTACTGCTATGCTTCTTCCTTTCCAAAACAACTTTTGGTTCAAACTTAAAAGATGATACACCCTTTAAAATCTATCAGAATATACCNNCAAATTCAACAAAGTATTATACCAGCTATTAAATCAATTCTCACAGCAACCGTAAATAGCAGTGGAATAACTATAATGACCGGCCAGCGAAACTATTTGTTGTTTTCTGTAGTTCATAATAGCGATACATTATCTGTAGCTGTGGAGTTAATAGAACAGACTGGAAACCTATCCTTTAATGCAGCTAAAGGTTTAGGTATCCATGTTTGTAAGAAGTCGGGTTCATGCTCAGATTGTTTATACGTTCGAAATAAACAAGATAGGATTATAGGATGCTCATGTAGTGCTGTACCGCAATCTGATGATTGGGAATGCAACCATAGATATGAAAAATCAAAAAATCAGTAATCATTTAAACTAATGAAGATGAAAATAATATTAACAGCACTTATCGTTTTTTGCTCAGCCGCAATCTGCAAGGCTCAGATTGTGAATACAGAATGGAAAGAAGATGAAAA
>DPFD01000013.1:11520-12013 GCA_003534175.1 Chitinophagaceae bacterium | reverse complement strand
GCTTATTCAACTCGAAGTGGATGCTGTTTACAACAGCTTTGCTTTCGTTCTTTTCACATTTCTTTTTAAGCGCCTCATATTCCCCCTTATCTTTTTTGCCAAAGCCTAATTCTTTATAAATATCTTTTTGGTACACTACATCCGGAACATATTGATAACCTTCCTCCAGTAACTGCCGAAGTAGTGTATAGGCTTCCGATTTTTCCGTTTTACTGCCTACATCCACTCGATTTACAGCATACAAAAACTTAGCATCGGTTTCTCCATTTTCAGCATATCGTTTCACTTCTTCATGATATGCAGGATCGAGCCATAGAGAAGGGCCAAAAGAATAACCCAGTTCTCCATCTCTTCTACACACAACGCCTAAAAGTTCCATCGCTTTCACTCCCGGTACCTTATAGCGGTTTTTGATGGCTTCAAAATCCTGCCAGCTAAACATTTTGGGTACCTGCCGGGCTTCCTCTTCTCTGCCTTTTCTTGTTTTTACATC
>DPFD01000013.1:3693-11486 GCA_003534175.1 Chitinophagaceae bacterium | reverse complement strand
CAATGTTAAACCTGCCATGGAGGGCTGCGTTTACCATAAACCGGGATAACTCCTGCCATTGTTTTTTACTTTGGACAACATCCAGAATGGCATCATGCGCATAGTTTCCATTTTCAAACAATGACACAAATCCCTCTGGATTTTCTTCCATCCATTTATATGCATAGTCCGCCATTTCGGAGCGTAATTCTCTTCCTTCCACCTTAGTAAAGCTAAAATAGTAATCGGTTTTTCCCGGACTTGTAGTGCTTTGAACTTGAAACTTTTCATCTTTGATTTGCCAGAACGAAATTCCATACAAGGGTTTTAGCGTATTGATGATAGCTTTTTTATCGGGGAACCGTGTTTCTAAATATTCAAGCGCTTTTACAGCACTGTAACCGGTAAAACTAAAGTCGTAAATAAGCGGAATCAGCTCCTCAAAACTGGCGGTTTGCTTTATTTCTTCAAACGCTTTTTTAGCACTAAAGGCTATATCCACCGCAGGATAATCCACAAAAACCAAAACGCCATAACTGTCATTGTAGGTAGCTCTTTTTTCCATAATTCGCTTATAAGCAAGCATATTTGATTCAGGTACCGAAAATCCTGCAGATTTGTAAATATCTGCATAGAAATCTCTCATCTTTTGGTAGGTCATATAACGATTGTCGTCAAATGCATCGTAAGCCAAAGACCGTTGGTATTCTGTTGCCCATTTTTGTCTGAGTGCTGCTCTTTCTGCTTCTTTTTCTGCAGTAGTTTTTCTGCCTGACCGTTTTTCCCACATATCCACCATATTCTGAATGGCTTGCTTGTCAATAGAATAATTGAAATTGGTATTAGCCGGACCTGCCATTCCCTTGCTACTTACATTCTCCATATATTGCTTAAACTGCTGATCACGTTGGTACTGGTAGTAATCCGCAGTGGTGTTACCTTGTCCGAAGGCAGCGGTACAAAAAAGCAAACCTGATAAAAATAATGGTATACGCATGACGTTTCAAGATTATATAGATAAAGATGATGTTTTGTTTTGATAATTGTTATTATGAGGATTGTTTTTTCGTCTCCACAATCTAATCATTAGACCAAGCAATATAAAGGCGAACATCTGACCAAACATTGCCCGGTTGTAATATCCCTCATACTCCTCATCGCTGCTTACGAGCACCCGGTCGGGGAATACTGTCTCGCTTCTTCTGTTCTTTGGCACATAACGAACATACAGCGACGTCGATTTTAATTCTTCTTCTGAAGGCAGCGGATTGTTATTGGTATAAAGTTTGGAATAATTTTGCTCTGTGCTGTCGGCAACACCATCCCTTATGTAGTATAACACACGACGGATACTGGCAACAGCTTTACCTGACATTGGCTTTATATCAACTGATTTTACCGAAGCTTTCACGGTGGTACTTGCCTTTTCGTATGCATGATCACTCCAGAACGACCTAAGACTAAGAAAGCCGAAAATAATACCCACAACTATTAATATGATGCTTATTGCCTTCATAGTGTAACTTATATTTCAGCATTTTTTGGTTGAGGACTGTACCACATAGGGTGACGTACAACAGCAGTGTATGCACAGGCTCTAATCAAGGTGGAGGCTAATCCTTATGGAGGGACTGAACTGTTTGAAAAAATCATGAAAGAAAAATTCGGGCTCAATCCGAAGACTCTCATAGGCAAAACCGGGAACACTAAACTTGAACGTGTTCTTCTCAAAGATATCCCCCTTTCGTCCGGCCAGGTACCCCAGTGAAAAAGATGTTGGCACATGCACCTTACCATCTCCCTGCGCACCATACTCTACAAACCGAAAGGTAATAAAATCGTTTCTGCGTATCCGTAAGTTATCATCCGCATTTCTAACAAACAAAAAGTGAGGTTCCCATAAAAGTTTAAACACATTGCGTTCGCCGATATACGAACCCTTCACCCATTGAATACCCACAGCGGCAGACGGCACCCAGGCACTTCGAACATATTGAAAACCTACATAAATGTCAGGTTCTATAAAAGATTTTCTGCTCTTTTTAACCTCAGACTCGTGTTTAACCCAACGCTGATCTATCCAATTGTATGAGACAGGAAATGAAGATTTGTATGCATGCTTCCCGTATACTAAGGACTGCTGTTGAGCAGTTTTAATGGCTTCGGTTAATAACTGATCATTATAACCTGCCAAATCTTTTATATCGTTAACGGTAAATGTGAGATAATACAACTGCCTGTGGCGGTTTCCTTTGACATCGGTACGATACTGCGTTTGCAGGATAATCCGAAGCGTGTCCTTCCCCAGTTTGGTGGCACTGGCCTTTCCGTCTTTATACTGATACCCATCGCCATACTGAGGAAATGCCCTTACCCTGAACTTGCTGCTGTCGCTCAGGTAGAGGTAATCTACACGTTTCACTATGTTAGCATAATCGGGTTGCTGAACAACAGACTGTATCTCAGACCAAACTTTTTGGGTCAGATTTTGAATCAGCAGCAATGAATCTAACTGATCGGCATGAAAAAAATGAATCGTAACAGATGTTCCGTCATTATGGTAAAAGGTATGAGCCTTTATAAATTTGGAATGTATGGCAGACTCTGTAAATGCAAACTCCTTAATCTGTGCCTGCGACTGAGTAATCATGAACGCGTAGACAAAAATTACCGCTATTTTTTTCATGTTGAACGAGTTTAGGTGAACTACTTTTCAGTTGTTTCCATTCAATGAATCATACAATACAAGGGTAACGGCCGGGAAATGCCTTACGAACTTAGCCGTTTTATTATATCAAACAACTTATAATATGTTAAAACAACTTTAAAGACGGAACGTGCTTCACAGGCTTCCCGAAGGCTCTCAATCATTGAATGACAGAAATTGAAAAAAAATGCACGTTGGAGTGCGTTGTTAAAACTTGAAACATGACATGGAAATGCAATCATCCCAACAGATATTTGCGATTCTACAAACTAACGGAAAGAAAATAGTGAGCACAGATATGAGAAAATCCATTTCTATCCCAAGTATGCATGGTTTAACCGCAGGCGTGTTACTCTTTATGTTCGCCTTTCTGTATTCATCTGCATCAGCACAAAACAATCGTATCACCAACCACCACACTATTGGTTGGTACAATATGTTCGGCACGGTGAAATTTCACTCCAAATGGAGTCTGCATACAGAATATCAATGGCGCAGAAATGATATCATTGAAAACTGGCAACAAAGTTTATTGCGTGTAGGAGTGAATTACCATCTCAATCCGCGGGTTTTATTCCGGGCAGGTTATGGCTGGATTGAAACATTCCCTTACGGCGAAACGCCCATCAATGCATTGGGTAAAGACTTTACCGAACACCGCATTTTCGAAATGGTTCAGCTTCAACACAATGAAAGCATTGCTCATTTTTCTCACCGCTTCATGCTGGAACAGCGCTTTGTAGGCACCTACCGCTCACCTGATTCATCCAAGGAAGATGATTATCCGATGTTAAATCGTTTCCGTTATATGTTCAGACTTCAGGTTCCGTTAAAGGGTAAATCTATTCAAGCGAAAACACCCTATTTTCTTGTATATGATGAAATATTTATCGGCTTTGGGAAAAATGTAAATGCCAACATTTACGATCAGAACAGATTGGGGGTATTGTTAGGCTATCGGCTGAATGAAAATCTAGGTATCAACGCCGGTTACCTCTATCAGAATGTACAATTAGGCCGACAAATCAATCAGCAAAACGTGTTTCAAAACAACCATGGGGTAATTGTAAATCTTTCCGTGAACGCCAATGTGCAGAAACGTAAATAATCTGCGCTTCTATTATAACTTTTCCAAAGTTTAAAGCTTTAGTAAATATTGAACAGTTTTGTACATCCCACACCCCGGAGCATAAAAAAAGCCTCAGAAGTAAATTCTAAGGCTTTTTTGTGGTGATCCCGCTGGGACTCGAACCCAGGGCCCATACATTAAAAGTGTATTGCTCTACCAACTGAGCTACGGAATCTTTACCCTTTTTTGAATTCAATGAAACTCATTGCTTTCAATGGGAGTGCAAAAATAAGGTAAAATGATTTCAGAGCAAATTTTTTTCAAAGAATCACTGAATGAAACATTTAGCCACATATGAATTTGTTCTCCAATTGCGCCTATAACGCCCTATTTTTGCCAAAATTCATTGGAGCATGCACCCTTTTTTTAATCATAAAGTGGTAGCCATTACCGGCGGAAGCGACGGTATCGGTAAAGCACTCATAGAAATACTCCTGTCTATGGGGGCCCGGGTGGCAACCTGCGCCCGCAACCAGGATAAATTATATGATTTACAACTTAAGTTCTCCACTTACCCTTTGCACTGTGTGGTGGCTGATGTTAGTAAATACAACGACTGTGAGTTGTTTATCCAGTCTACAGTTAAGCAATTCGGAGGCATCGATATCCTCATCAACAATGCGGGCATTTCCATGAGGGCTTTATTAAAAGATGCCGACATGGAGGTGTTCAGAAAAACGATGGATGTGAACTTTTTTGGTGCTTTGTACTGCACCAAACTGGCGCTCCCTTCCCTGCTGGAACGCAAAGGCACCATTGTGGGCGTGTCGTCCGTTGCCGGATTCAGGGGATTGCCGGGTCGCAGCGGTTACTCTGCCAGCAAATTTGCATTGAACGGATGGCTGGAGGCCATTCGCACCGAACTGATGGATGACGGAGTGCACGTTATGTGGGTATCGCCCGGCTTTACGAGGAGCAATATCAGAAATGTGGCCCTCGATGCAAGCGGCAAGGCTCAGGGAGAATCGCCCATGGATGAGGGAAAACTGATGAGTCCTGAAGCATGCGCCCATCACATCCTTAAAGCGATAGAACATAAGAAACGCACCCTTGTGTTAACCGGTACCGGTAAGCAGGCTGTTTTTATGAACCGTTTCTTCCCGGCCTGGGCTGATAAACTCACACACAAATTTTTCTTTAAAAACGGGAAACTGATTAAGTAACTACAGTAAAACATGGCATTGATTACCCTTACATCTGACCTCGGACTCCAGGATTATCTGGCAGGTTCTGTGAAGGGACAGTTGTGGAAAATCAATCCGTCGTTTCATATTGTTGATATTACTCATTCCGTTAATGCATTTAATGTTTCCCGTGCAGCCTATATCTGTCGAAATGCACTCAGCCATTTTCCGGAAAATACTTTTCACCTCTGGCTGATCAATTTATTCGACAATAAAAATGATCATCTGCTCCTTGCCAGACACAATCAACAGTACATCGCCTGTGCAGACAACGCTCTGCTGCCCTTAACCCTTGAAGGTAGACCCGATGAAGTGATTATGCTACCGGTTCCGGCGGGCACCCNNGAGTATACCCGGCTTTTTGGTGAAGCCATCCGGCAAATTACCGAAGGCAAATCCCTGAACAGTTTGGGAGCAAGCGCATCACATCTGAAATACAACGACCCATTAACCATAAGAACCAGTGGCAACTCCCTGGAGGCAAAAGTTATTTTTATTGACAGTTACGAAAACGTTATCCTGAACATCCATCGCAATCAGTTTGAAACCATTTGTAACGGAAGAAAATTTCAAATCGTATTAAAAGGAAACGAAACCATAAACCGCATCAGTGATTCTTATGCGGATGTTGCTGAAGGCGAAAAACTTGCACTGTTCAATGCATCAGGATATCTGGAGATTGCCATTAACAAAGGAAATGCTTCAGGATTACTGGGTTTGCAGTTGTATGCTGATACACCCGATAACATTTCGCCCAACTTCCTGAGCAGAAGATTGATGTATCAAACCGTAATTATAGAATTTATCGATTAACTTTAAACCCAAAATTGTACAACATGAAAAAACTTTTTACCGTATCTGCATTTTGTTTAGCCGCACTGGCCGTTGATGCACAGGTTCGTATGCCGCAGCCGTCCAGTAACCAACACATCAAACAAGAGTTTGGTCAGGGCATGATTGAACTGAATTACTCCCGCCCATCCGCCAAAGGCCGGGCTGTATATGGCAACCTTGTTCCTTACGGAAAATTGTGGCGTACCGGCGCTAATGCAGCCACCCGCATTTCATTCAACGAACCAGTTCAAATCAATGGTAAAAACATCGACACCGGTTCCTATGCACTGTATACCATTCCGGGTGAGAGTGAGTGGACCATCATCCTGAATAAAGGATATAAAAATTCAGGNNAGGTTACACTGAATCTGATGATGTAGTGCGTTTTAATGTAAAGCCTACCAAACTTCAAACACCGGTGGAAACTTTCACCATTCAGTTTGCGAATGTGGAAGCCATGAAAATTGACGTACAGATTGCCTGGGAAAAAACAATGGTTTCCTTCCCTATCGCAACAAACTTCACCGATAAACTCCGTGCTGAAATTGAAGAAGCTCTGAAAGGCGAGAAGAAACCATACTGGCAGGCTGCTCAGTTTTACAACGATTACGATAAGAACTATGCAAAAGCTCTTGAAAACGTAAATAAAGTACTCGAGTCAAACGACAAAGCTTTCTGGGTTTGGTTGTTTAAAGCACGTGTACAGGAAAAAATGGGAGATTATGCAGGTGCCATCAGCAGCGCAGAAAAATCTCTGGCCCTGGCTACCGAAGCTAAAAACGACGACTACATTAAAATGAACAAGGAACTGATAGCAGAAGCTAAAAAGAAAATGAAATAATCCTTTTCAACTGTTATTTAAAAGCTGCGGAACTGTTGTTTCGCAGTTTTTTTATGCATGAACCTGAAGCAGATACAGGTTATCCGGACACAATCATACATTCAACTATTCCGATATTTTTTTGGCTTTGAACTGATACTGCAACCATTGAATGATATAACCGATGGCTATCACCAGTACAGCACCTATCACGTTCAGCCATAAAAATGAAATAACATCCATCATGTAAATCATCACCACCAGTATCTGTGCAACAGCCGCAGCCGTGAATACGGCATGTCCCTTAATATACTTCATCCAGAAAGCAACCAGAAACACTCCCAGTATTACACCATAAAAAATAGAACCGAGGATGTTCACCGTTTCTATTAAACTGTTTCCGATGTTGTGTGCAAACATGGCCACTATGATGCAAAAGACACCCCAGAAAAATGTGTACCACTGAGAGGTTTTGAAATCCTGATGCTCGGTTGTTTTCTGTAGTCTGAATTTTTTATGAAAATCAACCATGGTACAGGCCGCCAATGAATTCAGGGCCGCCGCAATACTGCCCCATGCGGCAAGAAATATTACTGCAAACAACAAACCGATTAATCCTACCGGCAATTTATCTTTTACAAAATAGAGGAAGATGTAATTATTATCGTTTACATCATACCCCGGCAAAGCCTGCTGTAACACTTTTTTATAGGAATCCCGGTGTTGTGAAGCCAGCGCCTTGTCGTTATTGTTGAATGCATCGTAATAGGCCGTTTCAATAGATTTCAACTGAGATGCATAGGGTGTGGCACTGGCGAGTTCCATTCTTTTTTGATCGAAAAACACCGGTGGTTTGCTGAACTGATAATACATAAATATCAGTACACCGATGAGGAGGATAAAAAACTGCATCGGCACTTTTACCAATCCGTTCATCAGCAATCCCTTCTTACTCTCGGTAGTATTTTTGGCCGTAAGGTAGCGCCCCACCTGACTATGGTCTGTACCAAAATAACTCAATGCCAGAAAGAAACCTCCAATAATCCCGCTCCAGATGTTGTACTTGTCTTTCCAGTCGAAACTACCGTCGCTTTTAAATCCTGTAGTAATGACATTCATCTTGCCCAATGCCGTTGCTTC
>DPFD01000013.1:3426-3650 GCA_003534175.1 Chitinophagaceae bacterium | reverse complement strand
AAACAAAAACGATAATCATCTGCAACACCTGTGTGTAGGCCACCGCGCGGGCACCACCGGTCATGGTATAAATGATTAATACACCTCCCATCAATATATTGGTAACATAAATATTCCAACCCATGATGGAACTTAATATCAGAGATGGTGCATAAATACTGACTCCGGTGCTTAATCCCCTCGACAAAAGAAATAAAAACGAAGTGAGTGTACGCGTTTTTAAA
>DPFD01000013.1:0-3397 GCA_003534175.1 Chitinophagaceae bacterium | reverse complement strand
CTTTGAGTTTGTTATATACCGGAACGAAAAAAAAACTGATGACAATCATCGCCAGCGGCAAACCAAAATAGTATTGAACAAACCGCATTCCATCGGAATACGACTGGCCGGGACCGGTAAGGAAGGTGATGGCACTGGCCTGGGTGCCCATAATACTCATCAGCACCAGAAACCAAGGCAGGTTGCGGTTGCTGAGAAAATAACCTTCGAGGTTACGGGTGGCACGACTTTTATAAATGCCATACACAATGATGCTGATAAGCACCCCAATCAAAACAATCCAGTCGATGATATGCATGTGTACTATTTTTTATCGGGCCAGCAAATTGGCCAGCAATCTGAACGCGCCCGGCACCCCCGCAGGCAGTTGTCTGAACAGCGATAATCCGGTATAAACAAATTTGCCGCTGCCATGAGTAGCCACAATCAACGCACCTGGTAATGGTTTCTCTCCGGGATCATTCATGCTCAGTAAAGATGTGTAAGCCGGATCAATATCTCCTGCATGGTACACACTCCGCTCCTGTACCCATCCTTCAAAATCTGCAGCCGTGATTGTATTGGGATGATTGAATACGCGGTGCTGAGCAGGTTGCATAGTAACCGGCGAATGTTCATCCGTTATTCTGTTACGCGTAACGGTAAACGGATAAGGCCCAATCTGGGCTTTCAGCGGTGCAATGCGATTGTTTGTATTGTATTGTACCAGTAGCACGCCACCTCCATGTACATACTCCATCAATACCGGATACACATCATATAGCCAGTCGTGAATATTATAAGCACGTACACCGGTTACCACGGCATCATACATTTTTAATTTTTCACGTGTCATATCAGACTGCTGCAGATAATCCACCTCATAGCCCATGATACTCAGGGCATCCGCCACTTTATCACCGGCTCCGGAAATATAACCGATACGCTTACCCGAAATTTTCAAATCCATGTTCAGCAACTGAACAGAATCGCGCTGATGGTATACCTGATCCGGAATGTGGGGATAGCGGATTATTTTCAAGGCTGACTGCTGGTTCCCTTCCGGATGTTCAATGGAAGCAAAGGACCTGCTTTGTACTGAGGCATACATTGCCGCACCCTTTTCAATTCCCGCCGGAAGTGGATAGGTAGCTTGCCAGATTTGGCCTTTATTTAGTTTCAGGTACTCACGGCCCACCGTAAACGATTTTTTACCCGCGTGTAACAACACTTTCAGCGAGTCGTTGAAGGTACTATTGAACTGAAGCTTTACCTGCACTGACTTTGACGAACCAGATGCCTGTTGTAAAATTTGTGCAGGCTCAAGGATAACATCTACCGGAGTGGTGATGTACGCCGGCTGATATATTTCACCTTTTGTGGGATCAGTAAACTTATACCGCAATGGTAATGGCCACTGATACAACTTACCATGCAGCGTAAACGAAAATAAAACCACGGGATATTTTGTTTCAGGCAGGTTTCGCAATGCCTGATTATCCACGGTAAACAATCCGTTCGGAGCTGCGTGCAACCAATAAGGTTGTGAAACGGATGCCTGTACCGGCACATACACCTTCCTGATTTCCTGAACCAGTTTATTGGCAGTAGTATCTTTAAATTTGACTTGCGTGTGGTGCGAGGGATACAAAGAAAAATCTGCAGCAGCCGATTTCATGGGCAGTCCGTTCCGGTTGATAATGGCAAAGGTGATCTGAGCGGTATCTCCAGCTACCAACTGTTGTTCTCGCACGGTTGCTTCCATAAATATGCCGGATGCCTGCAGGATGATGGACTGCAATTGAGATTTCTTGTATTGCACCAAAGCAGATGGTTCTGCCAGAGTTAAGAGGTCTTCTATTTTTTGCAATGTGGGAACCGACTGATAAGGCGATAAAGGCGAAAACGATTGTACCGCATCTTTCAGATATTGCCTATACTGCCAGAGGTGCTCCGGATTACTGAATGTGATGGCTTCCGCACCGATAGTTACTCCATCCATTAAATCGTTTACGGGTTTTGATCCTTTGATGATTTCGAAATATTCGAATGCGGTTCCACGTTGGGCAGGCACTCCAAAGCCCTGACTGCTGTGCTTACTGCGGCTTTCTGCACTCATTTCACCATAGCTCTTACCCAGCAGGGCATTGTATCCGCCACAGTCCATTTTAAACTGATCTTCACGGGTGGTATTCATCCCCTCAAAGGAATAGGTATTCCAAAGGAGTCGTTTAGCCTGCCAAACTTTGGCACCGTGTTTCAATTGTTCCGGGAAACGACGTGGATCAGCAGCCGCATCAAATGCTTCAGCAGCAAGCATCGCAGAAGCCGTGTGATGTCCGTGCCCACCTTCTCCTGTGGAAGGGAAACGACAAATAATTACATCCGGACGAAAAGTACGAATAGTCCAGACTACATCCGACAATACTTCTTCGTGTCCCCATATCCGTAAGGCCTCATCAGCACTTTTACTGTAACCGAAATCAAAAGCCCGGGTGAAGAACTGTTCTGCGCCATCCACTTTGCGGGCCGCTATGAGTTCCTGGGTTCGTATCAGTCCCATATCAATGCCCTGCTCATCGCCAATAAGATTTTGGCCGCCATCGCCCCGGGTTAAACTCAAATAACCCGTACGGTATTTTTTTTCATTCACGAGATAAGATAACAACCGGGTGTTTTCATCATCCGGATGTGCGGCAACATATAATACGGTTCCATGTACACCGAGTTTCTGAATATTGTGCAACGCCTCCGTTGCGGATTGGGCGTATATGGAAACATTAAAAATAAGTGCAGACAGCAACACACAAAACCTAATCTTCATTTCGTTCATTTTTACCAGTTGAAAAACACTGCATTGGTCAGTAATAATTTACCGCTTTCCCAGAAGCCCCGATAGAGCGGGTTTTCAGCGAAATACACCACCGTACCTCTGCCAACGGGCTGAGCGCCTACCGACATGGTTTGCTGAATATTTCCGGATGCTTCACTGCCCACCATTCCGGAGATATACCCGTGATTACCGATGACACCTACATTCCAGCCATNNAAAAACGTGTATACGTTATCGTTATTCCGCAACGTAAAGTAATCGCCTGAAAATCCATAGGCAATAGGATGTGAATAATCTAAGGTAACCCTGTACACAGCGCCCTGCACAAAATGTTTCAGATAAGAACGGTCACGTTCCCCATACAACGGTAAGTCTACATTGGCGGGAGCATCTTTTTCTTTCCCTTTTTCTTCTTCCTTCTTTTTCAGTTGCCAGTTTCCTTCCGCCATCAGGGAAACCGCGTTGTCAATAGCTATCATTTTACCGCCCTTGTTCAGCCAGTCGGTTAATGGCTGATTGCCCTCCTTCTCTGATAAAAATTTAAAATTACCGGAGGGCACTACGAGTACATCTATCGCCGATAAG